>JALQUL010000242.1 GCA_023260735.1 Limnohabitans sp.
CAATACGAGTACCCAACGTAAACGGCAATGCTTCTTCCATCCAATCCTGCTAAGGGGGCAGAGGCGATACAATCTCTTAACAGACCCAGATGCAAGTTAAATCTTATGAACAAAACAGTCTCCATTTTATTAAATCTCGCACACGCGCTTGATCATTTGTTTTTATTGATATTTGCTACAGCTGTTCTGAAAATTGGTCATGACTTAGGTGTAAAGCGCTGGGAAGATTTAATGCCGTATGCTTCTGGGATGTTTTTTTTATTTGGAATAGCATCATACCCAGCAGGTAAATTAGCGGAGAGGTGGGGCCGGCGTCAAATGATGCTTATTTTTTTCGGTGGTTTAGTTGGTGCCTCATTCATAGTCGCGTTATCACAAACACCACTGCAACTAGCAATTGGCTTGGCCTTGATTGGATTATTTGCTTCGATTTATCACCCAGTCGGTATTCCTATGCTGTTGCAAAACACTAGTCAACCAGGTCTAGTGATAGGAGTGAACGGTTTAGTTGGTAATTTGGGCGTTGCAATTGCATCCATTCTGACCAGCTTTTTAGTCGCCCAATGGGGCTGGAGATCAGCTTTTATAGTACCAGCAGTAATTGCAGCAATATTAGGATTAGTTTTTGCATTATTTACATCAAATATGCTTGTAACACCAGCCAATCCAATTTCGAATCCAAAAAAAGATAAGCATCGTGAGCCAGTTGGTCACGTTTTTTTAATTATGACAATTACATCAGCCACAGGCAGTTTATTGTTTAATTTTACAACGAATGGAAATACACAAGTTTTAACTGAGCGACTATCAAGCATTTTAAATGACCCCACTCAAATTGGTAGCTTGTTATTTTTAGTATATTTATTGGCTTCCATTTCTCAGTTGGTCGTTGGCAAGTTATTAGACAAAGTGAATCTTAAAAAACTTTATTTGTGGATTGTTGCTTTGCAAATACCAATATTATTTTTGGCAACTTATTCAAATGGCTGGTATTTTTATTTTCTTTTAGCTACCTTAATGATTTTTATTTTTGGAGCAATACCATTTACCGATGCCATATTGGCACAATACGTCAATGATTCGATGCGCTCTAGAGTTATGGGTATGCGTTTGGCTATATCGTTTAGTATTAGTTCAATTGCGGTTTGGTTATTAGGACCACTTGTAAAAGCTGGTGGATTTACCACATTATTCACAATAATGACGTGTATTGCCTTCATTACTTTGTTGTCAATTAGCTTTTTACCATCGAATCAAAAACACTCATTAGCTCATAAACTAAGTGATGCTAAAGATATCAAGGCATAGCAATGCATCCATAATGAATCCTCTGGTAGCTCCAAAACAAAAGGGTGATGTAAAACACATCACCCTTTTAATAGAGACTTAATTCAAACGATTAACCAGTATTACGTAAACCAGCGGCGATTCCGTTAATTGATAAATGAATACCACGCTGTACCTTTTCTTCAGTAGCACCTTTACGATAACGCTTAATCAGTTCTACCTGCAAATGATGAAGTGGGTCAATATAAGGGAAACGATGATGAATAGAACGTTTAAGTGCAGAGTTGTGGGCTAAGCGGCGTTTTTCACCTGTAATGAGACTCAATGCATTACCGCTCTTTATCCATTCGGCTTCAATTAAGCCGTAAATATGTTTACTTTTTGCTTTGTTTTGAACTAGCTCGGCATAACGTGAACCTAATGCGAGGTCGCTTTTAGCCATCACCATATCCATATTGCTTAGAAGTGTTTTAAAGAATGGCCATTCTCTAGCCATGCGTTGCAATAACATCAAACGCTGTTTTTTTACAGCAGCACTCAATACAACAGGCTTTTTAGATTTATTAGATTGACTGATGGTTTGACCAGCTAAAAATGCTTCGACAGCTGATCCAAAACCAAACCAACCAGGTAGTGTTAAACGGCATTGACCCCAGCTAAAAGTCCATGGAATAGCTCGCAAGTCCTCAATTTTTTGGTTGGCTTTACGTGAAGCAGGTCGAGACCCTAAATTGAGTTGTGCTATTTCCCTGATAGGTGTGCTATCAAAGAAATATTGATCAAAACCAGCAGTTTCATAGACTAGGCCCCTATAAGCTTGCATACTGAGTCTAGAAAGCTCTGCTGCGGCCTCCAAGAAGGATTCAGGCACTTCAAGGCTAGCAGGTATTAAAGAAGCCTCTAAAGTAGCAGCTACCAATGTTTCTAGATTCCGTCTACCAATTTCTGGATTGGCATATTTGGAGGCAATCACTTCACCTTGTTCTGTAAGACGAATTTGACCTCTTACCGTACCTGCAGGTTGAGCCAAAATGGCTTCGTAACTAGGACCGCCGCCACGACCTACTGTGCCGCCACGTCCGTGGAACATACGTAAACGAATGCCATGTTGTCGCTCTAGAGGCGTGAATAGTTCGACTAAAGCACACTCAGCCTGATAGAGCTCCCAGTTACTGGTAAAAATACCGCCATCTTTATTACTGTCTGAGTAACCCAACATAATATCTTGATCAAGACAAGAGCGTTTGATTTGAGCCGTAATACCAGGCAACGCAAAATAATTTTGCATAATACGAGCTGCATCTTGCAAGTCAGCAATAGTTTCAAAAAGCGGTACTACGATTAAGTCATGTTGGCCGTTGTTATTTAAGGTGCCACGCATTAGTCCTACTTCTTTTTGTAAAACTAAGACCTCAAGTAAATCACTGACTGCTTCTGTATGACTAATAATATAATGAAGAATAGACTCTTTACCATAACGCTTATGTTTATCTTTAGCAGCTTCAAAAATGGCTAATTCTGATTTAGCGTGATCGCTATAGGCATAGTCGTGAACTTTCAATGGGCGTGGATCGTTTAAGACTTTAAGCAAAATTTCTTGGCGTTGTTCTTCATTTAAATCGGAATAAGCTGCGCACAATTGAGCACCCGCTAACAATTCGCTCACTACACTTTCATGATCGGCAGAGTTTTGTCGTAAATCGACCGCTGCCAAATGAAAACCAAATACATCAACCGCTCTAATTAAAGGTCGTAAGCGATGATCGGCTAGTAAAGAACCAAAATGATTTTCCAAAGACTCTTCAATAATACGTAAATCGGCTGAAAACTCTTGAGCAGTAATATAAGGGTTTTGAGGAGCAAGTGCGTGGCGTGCAGCAGTACCACCGCACAAAGATTGAAGAGTGGCTGCTAATCTTGCATAAATATAGGTGAGTGCACGACGATAAGGCTCGTCAGAACGATGTTCATTTTGATCCGGCGAGGCGTCAGCCAAGGCCTGCATTTTTTCAGACAAAGGCACCAAAATGGCAGACATTGATAATTCAAGTCCTAAATAATGCACCTCTGTGAGATAATGGCGAAGTGCTACTTCCGCCTGACGTTTCAATGCGTACCTAAGGGTGTCAGCATTCACATTTGGATTACCGTCCCTATCACCACCAATCCAGTGACCCATTTTTAAAAAGCTTGGAATCGACTTGCTATCTAAAGTTTCTTCAAGTTGTTGATAAATTTTAGGTATTTCACGCAAAAATGTAGCATCGTAATAACTTAAGGCATTTTCAATTTCATCTTGCACTGTCAATTTTGAAAATCGTAATAAACGGGTTTGCCATAGTTGGCTCACTCTCGCTCTTAAATGCAACTCATTGATGGCCAATTGTTTAGGAGCTAAAGCATCTTTTTCTGGTTTTGTATTTTGAGATGATTGTTGTTGTAAAGCTCTAATAGTGTCACGTTCAGTTAATAAGTGAGCAATGGCTCGTTCAGCATCCAAAACACTTTTACGTTGTACCTCGGTAGGATGAGCAGTTAAAACGGGTGAGACAAAGCTTTTGTCTAGCATTGATTTAATTTGTGTACTAGTTACTCCAGCCCAGCGACACCTCGCAATAGCCACCTCAATACTGCCTTCTTGGTTGTTTCCAGCTCTTTCATGCACTTCTCTACGACGAATATGATGTCTGTCTTCTGCAAGGTTCGCTAAATGGCTAAAATAGGTGAATCCGCGTATGACGCTAACGGTTTGGTCTGCAGTTAAGTTTTTTAACAAAGCATTCATGGCTTCGCCAGCACCGTGATCCGAATCGCGTCTAAAACTAACCGATAATTTACGAATTTCTTCGATTAAATCAAAACAGTCTTGACCTTCTTGCTCTCTAATAACGTCTCCTAAAATCCGACCTAAAAGTCGAATATCTTCGAATAAAGGTTTTTCTTTTAGCTTTTGTCGAGCCGAGTCACTTAAGTTGGTAGTAGGAGTGTTAGATTTAGTCATGATGATTAAATGAAGTGAGCAGTAAATAGTAAAGAATAACCCTGTTCGCGAGAACAAAATTTCTACAGAGTTACCAAATTGAATAGCCAAGAAACCACAACTTTAAAACTAGTCATAGCTACACGCGAAAGTCGCTTAGCATTATGGCAGGCAAACCACGTAAAAACCTTATTAGAAACTCAAGGTTACCCTGTAAAGCTATTAGGGATGACCACCAAAGGCGACCAAATTTTAGATCGATCACTGAGTAAAGTAGGTGGTAAAGGTTTGTTTGTAAAAGAGTTAGAGCTCGCTTTACTCTCTGAACAAGCGCATTTAGCGGTGCATTCATTAAAAGATGTGCCTATGGAATTGCCGGAAGGTTTTCAACTCTCTTGTATATTAGAGAGGGAAGATCCTCGTGATGCATTTGTGTCTAACCATTATAAAAGCGTGCAAGATTTACCTTTAGGTGCGGTAGTGGGAACCTCAAGTTTGCGCCGTGTCGTACTACTAAGGTCGATTCGTCCCGATCTTAAAATTGTTCCATTACGTGGTAATTTAGATACACGTTTAAAGAAATTAGATGACGGAAACTTCGATGGAATTATTTTAGCCACGGCAGGATTAAAAAGGTTACATCTAGAGTCCAGAATTGCGAAGATTTTTGAACCTGAAGAAATGCTTCCAGCAGCAGGACAAGGTGCAATTGGTATTGAAATACTTAGTAGTAATCAGCCTTTACATGAAGCCTTACAGGTATATCAACATACACCAACTAGCTTAGCAATTATTGCTGAGCGAGCAGTAAGCAAAGCCCTTGGGGGTAGTTGTTCTATGCCATTGGCTGCTTTTGCTCAGTGGCATGAAGATCAATTGCTTATTCGGGCTTTATGGGGTGACCCAGATGAAGCCCAGTTGGAGTATGTAGAGTATCCGAGCGCATTGATTGCAGCCCAAGCACAAGCACAAGTTAAAACTCCAGAGCAAGCCTTTGAATTAGGTCTAAATGTGGCACAACAGCTTATGAGTCAAGGGGCAAAATTAGGAAAGAATTATAAGGACGAGAGTTCATGAATAAAGTGGTGGTAACAAGACCTGTTGATCAAGCTGGAAAATGGTTAAAAGCCATTAATGAGGCAGGTTTTGAGCCGATATTACTACCCTTTGTACAAACGCAAAAACTTGACTTACCAGTTACCAGTACCCACAATTTAGCCCTATATGATGCTGTAATGTTGGTAAGTGCAAGTGCTGTTAAACACTTTTCCAATGCCATACAGACAATTTTGTATGGCAATCAATTACCCAGATTTTGGGTCACTGGCCCTGGTACAGCACAAGCATTAATAGAAATGGGTGTGCCAAGCCGTTACATCGATTACCCCGACCCTTTAAACGATAGCCTAGATTCAAAAGGTTTGTGGCAGTGTGTGCAAGCTCAATTAGCTACTATTCAATCGGTGTTAATTGTGAGAGGACAACACAGTCAAACGAAGGCGACAGGTAATTTATGGTTACAGCAACAAATTCAAGCCAGCGGAATTATCACTCAAACGCTAGTGGTTTACGAAAGACAAAGTCCTATCTGGACACCAGAACAGCACATAATGGCTCAAAATTTATTAGTTCAACCCGTTATTTGGTTATTAACAAGCTCTGAAGCAATAGATTTGGCCCCAAATTTAAATTTTATAGGGCAAAAAGCGTTGGTAACTCATGAAAAAATTGCTAAAACAGCCACATTAAAAGGTTTTTTGGTTCATAGTATTGTTCATCCTAGTATAGAAAAAGTAATAGCAGGACTAAAATCCATCACATGACTGATTTAAAAGACAATTCCAATCCCATGGATACAAAAGCCAATACTTCATCTCCAAATGTCGATGTAGTAGTAGATAGTGATGCCACATCTAATTCATTTATCGCTGCAAAAACAAAAAGTTTAAGTTTTCATTTGACTTGGATTTTGTTGCTTGTACTATTGATTTCAATTGTTAGTACCACTACCTTATGGCAAAAGTTAGGACGTATTCAGTCGCAATTAGCCAAACAAAACCAAGAATCCAACGAAGTCAGTAAAGAGGCTAAACTGCTTGCAAAAACTTCTACTGAAGTGAGTCAAGAAGTAGCTGCTAAACAGGCTTTATTGGAGGCAAAGATAGCAGAGTTGGCCTCGGAAAAAGCACAAATAGATGAGTTAATGCAAACGGTATCAAGGTCAAGAGTTGAAAGTTTAGTAATTGATATAGAGTCGTCACTTAATTTAGCACAACAACAAAGTGCTTTAACCGGTAGCGTAGAGCCAATCGTTATTACCCTACAAACGGCTCAGCAACGTATTAGCCGATCACCTTCGCCACGCTTGGCTAGCTTAGAAGCGGCCATGCGAAGAGACCTGGATCGGGCAAGAGCGGTAACTACTCTTGATACACCCAATTTATTAATTAAATTAGATGATGCCACTCGACTGGTGCAAACCATGCCTTTGGTGACTGCCTCCTTAGATAATCAGCATATAAAGGCCAATACACAGGCGGTGATTAAATCAGAGCCAAAACAAAAAGCGAGTAAAAATGCAAAACTAGCGGCTTCTGTGGCATCAAGCGCAGAGTTGAACTCCTCTTGGTATGAATACGATTGGAGCGGTGCTTGGCGACAAATGAAAAATCAAATTTCAAGCTTGGTCAGAATTAGTCCGATTGACTATCCAGAAGCGGCTTTATTAACACCCGATCAAGCATTTTTTATTCGTGAAAATTTAAAACTTCATTTGTTAAATGTTCGAATGGCCATTTTATCTAGACAATTTAATCTTGCCTCAGCTGACCTCAATAGAGCTACAGAGTTAATTAATAAATATTTCGACCCCAACTCTAAACAGGCACAGGTATGTAGTTCATTCTTACTACAAATTAATTCCCAATTAAAAACCGGAAAATTACCTACTGTCACAGATTCTCTTAATGCCAGTAGTGCATTATTAGGAACGAAATAAATCAAACTCTTCAAAAGAAAGTTAGAAAATAATGAGAGTTGCTTTTTGGTTATTATTTGTTTTTGCGGTGGCCGTTTTAATGGCCATGATAGCTGGAGGAAATACGGCAGTAGTGACCTTGTTTTGGGCTCCCAATCGAATAGATGTTTCATTTAATTTTGCGCTCACAATTTTAATAATTGTTTTTGTATTAATGCATTTTTTTTGGCGCTCCATTTCTGCTCTGTTAAAGTTACCAGAGCAAGCCCGTATTTGGAGACAAACACAAAGAGAAAGAGCTTTGCATCAAACACTCTTACACGCTGAAGCTCATTTGGCCTCTGGGCGTTATACTAGGGCGAGTAAAGAGGCTAAACAGGTCATGAACTGGTTACATGAGCATCCAGAAATGAACGAGTTAGGGCATACTGCCTCCTTACAACAATCAATTGCTGCACTAACAGCTGCTAAAGCGCATCATTTTTTACAAGATATCAAACAAAGAGATCTGTTAATTGAGCAAGCCTTAACTATGGCAACACAAGCTAAATTAGCCCCCGTACAAGATGCGATTGCACTTCAAGTAGCAGCATGGGCGTTAGAGCAAAACGATGGCAAATTAGCCTTGCAGCATTTAACTAGTTTAAGTGCAGGTGGCGTAAGAAGAACGGCTGCATTAAGATTAAAACTCAGAGCTTTGCAAGCGGCCAAAGATGCAGGAAAAGCAATTGAAACAGGACGTTTGTTAATTAAACACAGAGCCTTTTCTGTAAATGCAAGTCAAAGTTTAATTAGGGGTTTATGTTTTGCTTTATTTGAACAAGCAAAAGACAGCAACCAAATGCAGAACGCTTGGGCTCTTTTACAAAACGAAGAAAAACTACAAGTAGATGTCGTTTGCTTTGCCGCTAAAAGAATGGCTCTATTAGAGGGCTCATCACTCACAGTAAGGGAGTGGATATTACCAGTGTGGGAACAATGCATATTTAAAAATTCAGCAGAAAATTTTGATATCAATTTGATTCGGAAATTGGTTTTAGCTTTGCAAGAGCATTTACAAGATTTAGATACCACGTGGTTAGCAGCTATTGAAAAAGCTTACTTAAAGCGTCCCAATGAAGCTAGTTTGCAATATTTGTTTGGACTTGCTTGTTTACAGCAAAAATTATGGGGCAAAGCAGAGGTTTTGCTAAGTGCTGCTACTACCGCATTAAAAGGCACAGAGTTTGAGCGTCAAACTTGGTGTGCTTTGGCGGCCTTATCAGAACAAAAAGGTCAACAAGAGAAAGCAGCTCTCTATTACAAGCAGGCTGCTTTGCTTAGTAATTAAACATTTGAGTGAGTCAAAAAAATAGAATCAAAAAGCCATGTGCAATGATTGCAACATGGCTTTTTTTATTGGAACTCGTCTGCGAAAAGGTCAAGCACAAATCAAATCCAAAAATAGCTAAATTAGCTTCACTGGTTGACTAATGAACCTAGAGGCATGACTGTGATTTTAAAAAGCATTTTTTACTTAGCCTACTGAAATGCTTACTAATTCGGCCTGATTCACTGGGTCCAATCCTTTCTTAAGCTTTTGCTGGACGGTTGATATTGGCAGCATCTTTTGCCAATTGTGTAATACGAGTCCAGTCACCACTATCGACTGCGTCTTGTGGAGTTAACCAAGAGCCACCCACACAAACTACATTAGATAAGGCTAAAAACTCAGGTGCATTGGCAAGTGACAAACCACCGGTAGGGCAAAAACGAATGTCAGTAAATGGCCCACTCCATGCTTTCAACATGGCTAACCCACCAGCTTGCATAGCTGGAAAGAATTTAAGTTCAGTAAGGCCGTCTTCTTGTGCTTGCATGATTTCACTACCAGTTGCAACACCAGGTAATAAAGGCAGTTGCATCGATTTACTGGCTACGCCAATAGCTTTGGTGTAGCCAGGGCTTACGAAAAATCGGGCACCTACTTTGGCACTTGCTTCAAGATCGGATACGCTACGTACTGTGCCAGCACCAAGTACCGCTTCTGGAACTTCGTTGGCAATTAAGCGCATTGCCTCTAGTGCCACAGGTGTACGTAAAGTCACCTCTAACATACGAATACCACCTGCTACCAAGGCTCGGGCTAAGGGTACGGCATGTTCTAATTGATGAATTACAATGACTGGGATGACTGGTGCATCTCGCATTACATCTAAAGCAGATAATGTTTGGGGCAATGGGGCTAAAGTTACCATGTGCAAGCTCCTTCTTCGGCTGTGGTGCAGTTGCGGCGTAATGCCGAAAATAATGGACGACCCATACCTTGATTGTTGGCCAAGACCAAGGCATTAGGTAAAGAGGCCAAGTTACGTTGAGAAAAATCAGGACAATTTAAAACCAATAATTCACCTGTAGTGGCATCAAGTCGAATAAGGTCACCGTCTTGCACTAAAGCTAAAGGGCCACCCATTGCGGCTTCAGGGCTGATATGGATGGCAGCAGGCACTTTGCCAGAGGCACCACTCATACGCCCGTCCGTTACTAAAGCTACTCGGTAACCTTGGTTTTGTAAAACTGCAAGGGGAGGAGTGAGCTTATGTAATTCAGGCATACCGTTAGCCCTTGGACCTTGCCAACGTACCACACAGACTACGCCACCATGCTTCAAACAGTCGGCTTCCAGTGTTTTAGCCGCAAATGCAGCTAATAACTCTTCTTGAGAATTAAAAACTCTAGCTGGTGCTTCAATAATATGATTTTCAGTGGGTACTGCTGAGGTTTTAATCACTGCTCTGCCTAAATCACCTTGAAGAAGTTTTAAGCCACCACTATGACTAAATGCATTTTTTGCAGGTCGAATAACCGACTCATCTACACCGTGTTGTACATCTTGCCAGCTTAATTGATCTTCAGCCAGTATAGGGCGCTGGCCGAATGCGGCAATTCCTTGTGGACTAGCAGTTAACACATCTTCATGCATAAGACCATTGGCCAATAGCTCTTTGATGACTAAAGAGGGGCCACCTGCGGCTTGGAATTGGTTGACATCGGCACTTCCGTTAGGATAAACACGGCATAATAAAGGCACAACATCAGATAGGTCAGAGAAGTCGTTCCAGTCAATTAAAATACCGGCAGAACGGGCTACAGCCACCCAATGGATTAAATGGTTAGTAGAGCCGCCAGTGGCTAATAAAGCCACCATAGCGTTCACAATACAACGCTCGTCTACTACTTTACCAATTGGCGCTCTTGCTTTGCTCAAATTCAACTCGGATGGTTTTCGAGTCATCTCTAAAACCATTTTGACGGCATGTTCAGTGAGTTGATCACGTAGATCGCCAACTGGTGGCACAAAAGCGGCACCTGGTACATGTAAGCCCATTGCTTCAAGTAACATTTGATTGCTATTTGCAGTACCGTAAAAAGTACATGTCCCTACGCCGTGGTAGGCGGCTGATTCGGCTTGTAATAATTCAGCCCGACCTACTTTGCCTTGTGCATATTGTTCACGTACTTTGGCTTTATCGCCGTTAGATAAACCAGATCCCATTGGACCGGCTGGAACAAATAAAGTGGGTAAATGACCGAATTGCAAAGCACCAATTAAAAGGCCTGGGACGATTTTGTCGCAAACACCTAGCATTAGTGCGGCGTCAAATACATCGTGACTTAAACCGATGGCGGTGGACATAGCAATCGCATCCCTTGAAAACAGAGACAACTCCATACCTGCTGTACCTTGTGTTACGCCATCACACATGGCGGGTACGCCACCAGCTACCACAGCGTTTGCACCTAAGCGACGAGCGGTTGCTTTAATTCGGTCGGGATAAGACTGATAGGGGGCATGCGCAGACAACATATCATTGTAAGCCGTCACAATTGCAATATTGGGTGCTTTTTCTGAAACAATTTTGAATTTATCTTGGGTTGGCCATGCGGCAACGGCATGCGCAATATTGGCGCAACCCATGCGATCGGTGCCTAGCTGGCGCGAGGCCATTTGCTCAAGCTCAGCCAAATAAGCTTCGCGCAAAGCGGCACTACGATTTTGAATGCGTTGGGTAACGGAGGCGATGGTGATGTGTGTATTCATGATGTTTGGTAACTTTGTTACAGACAAATAGTAACGCTCAGTCTCTTGAAAAGTTGAGATTTTGTTACTTCAAGGTTACCAAATTAGTTGAAGTTATGCACAACAAAAATAAATGACAGGGCTATGTATCAAAAATACCAAAAACCCCTTTAGGACGTCATTGATTTCAATCAAATGGGCTAGAAAATGTTACATTCAATTAATTTTACAAAAACTAACATTCTAATTTGGTCAAAATGATGCAAAAAAACACGGGCTGGTTGGCACGCATAATACTGCGACATGATAGACTTTTATTACCCATTATGGGGCTAATATTGTTGCTGGGTGGCTCATTTTCGGTTTATTTCGCTTATTCAAGCTCCGAGCGCTTAGCACAAGCCATGGCAGTAGAAGACGTTGCACGTCACGCCTTGTCAGTAACGCAGTTTAGAAACTACTATAGTTCGGAAATTGTTTCGAGAGCCAAAAAAGCGGGTATTAACATTACGCATAATTTTCATAATCTCGAAAACTCCTTGCCATTACCAGCCACCTTTGCAATTGAGTTTGGTGAATATTTAAATCAACATGACAAAAGTGTGGCCGTACGTTTGTATAGCGACTATCCATTTCCTTGGCGTAGTGCTAATCGTCAATTAGACTCTTTTCAATTGGATGCTTTGGCAGCCTTAAGAAAAAATCCAAGTAAGCCCTTTTATCGATTTGAAACCATTAACGGAGTTAATACCTTAAGGTATGCACAGGCCGATAAAATGTTGGAAACATGTGTGGCTTGCCATAATTCATATCCTGGTTCTCCTAAAACTGACTGGAAGGTGGGTGAAGTACGCGGCGCATTAGAGGTCACTCATCCGCTAGATGCTTGGGCTTTAAATGCACAAAAACAACTTAATGAAACCCTTAC
>JALQUL010000261.1 GCA_023260735.1 Limnohabitans sp.
TGAACTTGATCGCCTGTTTTACCAAAGCGACGTTCACGTGTTTTAAAATCTTGAATGGCTGAGTTTAAATCAGCTTCATCAAATTCTGGCCATAACTTAGAGCTAAAAACCCATTCTGAATAGGCTGTTTGCCAAAGCAAGAAGTTGCTAATTCGCATTTCTCCGCCCGTACGAATTACTAAATCAGGATCTCCGCAATGGGCAGTGGACATATTTTCTTGTAATGTTTGCAAGCTAATCGCTTGGCCTTTTGCTATAACTTGATGAGCAGCATGAACTATATCCCAGCGTCCACCATAATTAAAACAAACATTTAAAGTCAATGTTTGATTATTGACTGTTCTGCTCTCTGCTTGAGCAAGACCTTCTTGCAACTGATTACTCAATGCCAAGCGATCTCCCAAAAAACAAACCTTCACGCCTGCATCATGCAGGTCATTCATTTCTCGATGAAGACCTCGTAATAACAAGTCTAATAATGCAGAGACCTCTTCAGCCGGCCGATCCCAATTTTCAGATGAAAAAGCAAATACAGTGAGTACTTTCACTTGCTCTTTGACACAAGCTTTAATACATCGTTTTAAGGACTCAAGGCCCTGTTTATGTCCAGCTACTCTTGGTAAAAATCTTTTTTTGGCCCAACGGCCATTACCATCCATGACAATTGCAATATGTTGTGGCACAAGTGTCATGGTGGCACTACCTTAAAAAAATACTAATAATATAAAAAAACAATAAGGAGCTTAAACAGCCATAATGTCTTGTTCTTTGCTTGATACTAATTGATCAATTAACGCAATGTGTTTGTCGGTAATTTTTTGAATGTCGGCTTCTGAACGTTTTTGATCATCTTCAGATGCTTCTTTATCTTTGACTAATTTTTTAACGCTTTCGTTAGCATCACGGCGTAAGTTACGAACTGCAATTTTGGCGTTCTCACCTTCGCTACGAACCACTTTACTAAGTTCTTTACGGCGCTCTTCAGTCATAGGCGGCATTGGTACACGAATCAACTCGCCCATAGAGGAAGGATTCAGACCTAAATCGGACTCGCGAATGGCCTTTTCAATTTTAGTAGCCATTACTTTTTCCCAAGGCTGAATGCTAATAGTGCGTGCATCTAATAGTGACACATTGGCTACTTGGCTAATAGGTAGCATTGAACCATAATAATCAACTTGAACGGTATCAAGTAAAGCAGGATTAGCACGACCCGTACGAATACGTGTCAGGCTGTTTTTAAAATTCTCGATGGACATACCCATCTTTTGTTCTAATTGACTACGAATTGCAGAAATGGACATATAAAACCTCTTAAATAAACGAAACAGCCAATGATGGTTTAAATTGTATAAACAAAAACTAGCTTAAGCGTGAACTAAAGTGCCCTCATCCTCACCCATTACCACCCGTTTTAATGCACCTGATTTAAAAATCGAAAATACTTTAATAGGTAATTTTTGATCGCGACACAGTGCAAAAGCGGTTGCATCCATAATGCCTAAATTTTGAGAAATAGCTTCGTCAAATGATAGTGTGGTATAACGAGTTGCGAGTGGGTCCTTTTTAGGATCAGCAGTATAAACACCATCTACTTTGGTGGCCTTTAATACCACTTCCGCACCAATTTCTGCACCACGCAAAGCCGCTGCAGTGTCAGTGGTAAAAAATGGATTTCCAGTACCTGCCGCAAAAACCACGACTTTACCTTCTTCGAGATACTGCAAGGCTTTTGGTCTTACATAAGGCTCAACCACTTGCTCGATTGCAATGGCTGACATCACCCTAGCAGTTAAACCCGCTTTGTCCATGGCATCGGCTAAGGCTAAAGCATTCATAACGGTAGCTAACATTCCCATGTAGTCAGCAGTTGCTCTATCCATACCGACAGAGCCACCTGCTACACCTCTGAAAATATTACCCCCGCCAATAACAACAGCGACTTGCACACCCATACGGGTCACCTCTGCCACTTCATTGACCATGCGGACAATGGTGGCTCGATTAATACCGAATTGATCATCTCCCATTAAAGCCTCACCAGAAAGCTTTAGCAAAATACGCTTATAGGCGACTGTATTTGCGACCATGGATTTGTCCTTTCGATATTAATTGAGATTTGAAATTATCGCTTAATATGACTCCCATTAACAATAATAAGAGCCACTTTTTTAATTAACCTGCTTGCTGAGCGGCAGCGACCTGAGCGGCTACTTCTGCTGCAAAGTCGTCTACTTTTTTCTCGATGCCTTCGCCCACTACATAAATAGTGAAACTTTTCACTGAAGTGTTAGCCGCTTTGAGCATTTGTTCAACGGTTTGTTTGTCGTTCTTAACAAACGGTTGGTTAAACAAAGAAGCCTCTTTCAAAAACTTTTGTACTGAACCTTCGATGCGTTTAGCAACGATTTCTTCAGATTGTGGTTTTTTGCCTTCAGCTACTGCTGTCGCAGCATCTTCAGCTGCTTTAGCGGCTGCAACTGAACGCTCTTTTTCAATGAGTTCAGCTGGCACATCAGAACTTTGTAATGCAACTGGTTTCATAGCAGCAATATGCATTGCTGTATCACGAGCGGCAGACAAGTCACCTTCAAACTCTACTAAAACACCAATACGTGTGCCGTGTAAGTAAGAAGCGATTTGTGTACCAGCATCATACAACTTGAAACGACGGAAAGTCATGTTTTCGCCAATTTTACCGATAAGACCTTTACGTACATCTTCCAAAGTAGGACCAAAACCGTCCATTTCGAAAGGTAATGCAGATAAGGCTTCGATAGAAGCTGGCTTGTGTTGAGCAATTAATTGTGCTGCCGCATTAGTTAATGCCAAGAAGCTGTCATTTTTAGTAACGAAGTCAGTTTCGCAGTTCACTTCTAATAAAGCGCCTACAGTACCTTCAATTGCGCTACTCACAACGCCTTCAGCTGTAATACGAGCAGCCGCTTTACCAGCTTTGCTACCTAATTTAACACGCAACAACTCTTCAGCTTTATCCATGTCACCTGCAGCTTCAGTCAGGGCACGTTTGCATTCCATCATTGGGGCGTCTGTTTTAGCACGTAATTCGGCTACCATGCTTGCGGTAATTGCAGTCATTTTAATTCCTTGATCGATAAATATTTTGAACAAAAAAAAGGGCCACTACAGCCCTTTTTGACCTATTTCAGTAGGAGAAACAGATCAAATTAAGCTTGAGATTCCTCAACTTCAACGAACTCATCAGAGCTTTCTGATACAGCGCGTACCACATCGTTAACCGCATTTGAACGGCCTTCAATGATGGCGTCTGCAATACCTGCCGCATATAATGCAACCGCTTTAGCAGAGTCATCGTTACCAGGAATGATGTAGTCAATACCTTCTGGTGAGTGGTTGGTATCCACTACGCCAATTAAAGGAATACCTAATTTGCGTGCTTCAGCAATCGCAATTTTGTGGAAACCAACGTCGATTACAAAAATCGCGTCTGGTAGTGATTGCATTTCAGAAATGCCACCGATATCGCGTTGTAATTTATCGAGTTCACGTTGGAATGTGAGTTGTTCTTTTTTGCTCATTGAATCAAGACCGGCTTCTAATTGAACCTTCATGTCTTTGAGACGCTTGAGTGAAGCTTTCACTGTTTTAAAGTTAGTGAGCATACCGCCCAACCAACGTTGGTCAACGTATGGTACGCCAGCACGTTGTGCTTCAGCAGCCACAATTTCACGGGCTTGGCGTTTTGTACCTACCATTAAAATAGTGCCGCGATTGGCGGATAATTGACGAGCAAATTTCATTGCATCTTGGAACATTGGCAATGTTTTTTCAAGATTAACAATATGAATTTTGTTGCGGTGACCAAAAATGAACGGAGCCATTTTTGGATTCCAGAAACGAGTTTGGTGACCAAAATGGACACCGGCTTCTAACATTTGACGCATAGTTGCTGACATAACAGTTCCTAAAAGGTTGGGTCTAAAAACTCAGCTCGTAACGCTTTTGCATTTTTATTGAACAAGAGCGCCACCTTTAGATGGCTGATTTGTGATTACTTTTGTACTTAATTACTTACCTACTCTTTAAAGGCACCGAGCCAGATAAGCGCAAAAAAGCCTCTAATTATAGCAATTTACTGGACTTGAATTCAAGTGACATACAAAAAAATAATCTAAGCTGTTTTAAAAACATATGTTTACCCCAATTTTTTGATTTAAGAATATAAATACAAATAACTAATTGTATTTAAAGCGCACTTTTTTGGCAAAATCGGAGTATTTAGTCGTTATAAACAAACACCGAGCCCCTTTACATTCCCTTTTATTTTTTTTTGGTACTAAGAAAGCTTTCATTTTGAACCACTTCAATTAAAAACTAGCGCTATCAAGTTAAGATAAAGTGTGTAAAACAAACAGTAAACACTTATCT
>JALQUL010000277.1 GCA_023260735.1 Limnohabitans sp.
GTCGATAGAGGCGGCTAGCGCAGGATTGGCAACCGCATATTGTAGCCAGCCTGCTTGGCCTAATTGTTGCACCAAGGTTTTACATTGTTCATCTGCATGGGTAGGCTGCGGATGTGAGATATTTTGCGCAGCCCATGTCTCAAGCTCGTGTGCTAATTGTCGATGCGAATCATCCAAAAAAGGCCAATCAAGATAAGTGGTATCTGCCATTTTAATTACCTTTAAATTGTGGTTTTTGTTTAGCTACAAAAGCTTCATAGGCTCTGGTAAAGTCTTGGGTTAGCATACAAATAGCTTGGGCTTGTGCCTCGGCTTCTATGGCTTGTTCTATAGTCATAGACCATTCTTGATGCAACATGGTTTTAGTAATACCATTGGCAAAACTAGGACCACTGGCAATTTCCTTCGCCATTGTTTGTGCTTGCTCTAATAATTCCTCTGGGCTACATAAACGGTTAAAGTAACCCCAGCGTTCAGCTTCTTCACCACCTAGGCTACGCCCGGTGTATAACAAATCACTGGCTCTGCCTTGACCAATAATACGCGGTAAAATCGCACAAGCACCCATATCACAAGCGGCTAAGCCGACCTTATTAAATAAAAATGCAGTCTTGCTTCTAGCTGTGCCAAAACGTAAGTCGGAGGCCATTGCCATAATCGCCCCAGCTCCTGCACAAACGCCATCCACGGCTGCAATAATAGGTTGTGGGCAAGTACGCATATTCTTCACTAACTCACCTGTCATACGAGTAAACATCAGCAACTCGGGGGCTTTTAAGGCCACGAGCGGGCCAATAATTTCATGCACATCACCACCAGAACAAAAATTATTACCCGCCCCATGAATCACAATTGCATGAATATCTTTGGCCCATTTGAGTTGATGAAATAAATCTCTTAACTCAGCATAACTTTCAAAGGTAAGAGGGTTTTTACGCTCAGGTCTATTGAGGGTAATGGTGGCCACACTATTTTCTACTTGCCATAAAAAATGTTGTGCTTGATAGCCATTTAAGGGTCTATGGTTGCCTGCTAATAAACCAGCATCAATGGTGTTGTAATCACTATCGTTTGAGTTATTTTCTTGGGAGGACATTTTAGGTTTCCTTTGGTTTCTAAATACAGGTTTGCCAGAATATTGACTGATGAGTCATATTCGTAATCAAGTTGCATTTTCTCTGTTGGTATTACATGACTTCGCCACCACAAACAGAAATCGATTGACCGCTGATGGCACTAGCACCTTCACTGCACAACCACAACACAGCATTGGCAACTTCATTGGTTTGAATAAGCCGACCTTGCGGATTGGATGTTGTGAGTTGGGCTTTGGCTTGATCGAAAGTGCGACCTGTTTTTTCTATAATTCGATCGATACTTTCCCGCACGATTTCGGTTTCGGTGTAACCAGGACAAACCGCATTAACGGTAATTCCTTTTTTGGCAGTTTCTAGGGCCACTGACCTAGTTAAACCAATTACCCCATGTTTGGCCGCACAATAGGCTGCGATATAGGCATAGCCCACTTGCCCTGCAGTGCTGGCTATATTAATAATTCTTCCCCAACCCTCTTGTTGCATATCGGGTAATGCGGCTTGCATGGTTAACATAGTGCCGGTTAAATTTACATTCAACATTTGCTGCCACAGTGCCGTGTTAGTTTTTAAAAACGGTGCGCTTATCGCTTGGCCGGCATTGTTAATTAAAATTTCTACACTTCCAAAATGTGCTTTAGCACTGGTAAATGCTTGTTGTACTTGTGCCTCATTGCTGACATCGGCTTGCACAGCAAAAATATGTTCAGGGTCGGTGTTGGCTAGGTTTTGTAAAATATCTAAACGCCTACCCACTACACTCACGCACATACCTTGCGCTACCAAAGCTTTTGCTATGGCAATTCCTATGCCTGTGCCACCACCTGTTACTAAGGCATGACGTTTTTTTGAAGCGCTAGTATTGGCTGTACTCATGATGATTTTATTTATCTGAGGAGTTTTGTTTAGAAGCTGCTAAATATTGCGATTTTTCACGGGCAAAATTAGCCTCTAATTGTGTTTTACCAGAGCGGTATTGTTGTGGCCAACTTACCATGGTGTAGCCAATTTTTGCCGCCTCACTCAAGGTCCAAGCAGGGTTGGCCAAATGGGGCCTTGCTACTGCGCATAAGTCGGCCCTGCCTGCAGCCAAAATACTGTTGGCATGATCGGCTTCGCTAATTGCACCCACTGCAATGGTAGGAATACCTGCTTCTTGTCTAATTCGGTCAGAAAAAGGAGTTTGAAACATACGGCCAAAAACTGGTTTTTCTTTTTTACTCACCTGTCCAGAAGAGCAATCAATCATGTCAGCACCGGCTGCTTTAAATGCTTTGGCTATCTCAACTGCATCATCGGGAGTAATACCCCCTTCTACCCAATCATGGGCAGAGATTCGAACCGAAATAGGTTTACCTTGAGGCCAAACTTCACGGATGGCTTTCAATACTTCAATGGGGTAACGTAGCCTATTAGTTAAGCTACCACCATATTCATCTTGCCTATGGTTGGTTAAAGGTGAAATAAAACTAGACAATAAATAACCGTGTGCACAATGGAGTTCTAACCAATCCACATTGATTTGTGCAGCAGCTAGCGTACAGGCAACAAACTGTGCTTTTACTTCGTCCATATCAGCCCTAGTCATAGGCCTAGAGGTTTGGCTAACACCCTCAAGATACTGTTGAGGCGAAGCTGAAATAATAGGCCAATTACCCGATTCAAGTGGTTGATCGATTCCCTCCCAAGCCACTCGTGTAGAGGCCTTGGCACCTGCATGCCCGAGTTGTATGGCAAATTTTGCATCGGTGTGGTGATGAATCCAATCGACTATTTTTTTCCATGCTTGTTGTTGTTCCGTTGTGTATAAACCAGGGCATCCTGGGGTAATGCGACCGTGCGCACTTACACCAATCATTTCTGCAAACACCAAGGCAGCTCCGCCCATTGCGCGTGCACCCAAATGCACCAAATGGTAGTCTCCCACAACGCCGTCAGTGGCTGAGTATTGCGCCATAGGCGAAACAATAATTCTATTTTTTAAGGTAAGTTCTCTAATGGTGTAGGGGGTAAACATTGGAGGCGGCACTGGCGTGCCCTTTGTGAGTTTTACCCCCGCTTTTTGTGCAAACCATTGTTCATAATTACCCAACCATTGGGCATCGCGTAGGCGTAAATTTTCATGACTAATGCGCTGACTACGGGTGAGCATAGAATACATAAATTGTTCGGGCTCTAGCGGGTCGCAATAGCGCTTACCACATGCTTCAAACCATTCCATTGCATTCCACGCTGCATTTTGCAGTCTTAGCGTTTCAACTCTTCTGAGTTCTTGATAGGTGCTTAATACCTCACTAATTTTTTCTGGGCTGTCTCCTAATAATTGAAATTGCCTAGTCAGCTCGATGGCATCTTCAATGGCTAGTTTAGTGCCAGAACCAATTGCAAAATGAGCCGTGTGAACAGCGTCGCCCATTAACACGACATGGCTGTTATGTTGATTTTTGAGCCACCATTGCTCACATACCACTCTTTGGAAATTAAGCCAGGCAGAGCCTCTAAGATGACGCGAATTGGTCATTAGCTTTGCACCTTGTAAATTTTGAGCAAATATTTTTTCGCAAAAGGCAATTGATTGTTCTTGATTTGCTTGATCGAGTCTGTGTGCTAAGAATACATGTTCAGGGCATTCGACAATAAAGGTAGTGGTGTTTTCATCAAATTTATAAATATGTGCTTGAAACCATCCATGTTCTGTTTTAACAAAATCAAAGGTAAATGCATCATATAACTTATGTGTACCTAACCAAATATAGCGATTCGGACGAGTGACTATATTGGGTTGAAAAATATCAGCGTATTGACTTCTAATTCTGGAATTAATGCCATCACTGGCAATA
The DNA here is from genome assembly GCA_023260735.1 of Limnohabitans sp. Taxonomy (GTDB): domain Bacteria; phylum Pseudomonadota; class Gammaproteobacteria; order Burkholderiales; family Burkholderiaceae_C; genus JALQUL01. The sequence goes on from JALQUL010000277.1 coordinate 3,935, forward strand.
ATTAGATCGGCATCGGGGTACTCCGTATCGGATTGGGCATCGGTTTCAAATACTAACTGAACGCCTAGTTGTTCACAGCGGACTTGCAAAATATTGAGTAGCTTTTTGCGGCCGATTCCAACAAACCCATGACCTCCCGATCGAATGGTCCGGCCTTTAAATAAAAGTTCTATGTCATCCCAATGATTAAAAGCTTTTTGGATTTCATCGGCTGTAATTGGATCCCAAACCCGCATATTGTCCATGGTGGCGTCTGAAAACACCACACCCCAACCAAAGGTGTCGTAGGCCTTGTTACGTTCTACGATGGTGATGTCGTGATGGGGGTCTAGTTGTTTCATTAACAGACCAAAATACAAACCAGCGGGGCCTCCACCAATACAGACAATTTTCATGGTCAGTCCTTTATTTGTAAATAATTTACTTATAAATAGTTTACAACTAAAGTAAATTTCAAATAACAGTACAAACCCTAGGTTTCAAGCAAACTCTGTAGCGGCTTCTTAAAGTCTAGACAGTAAATTAAATACGACTGCTTGTGAATAAAAACAGGCCACTTTTTCAATAAAACGATTAAAGTCAAGATGCGCTTGGTCATCTGCTTTGTCAGAAATAACCCTCAATACAGCTAAAGGAATATTAAAATCATGACAAACTTGTGCAACAGCAGCACCCTCCATTTCGACAGCCAAGGCGAAGGGAATATTTTTTTGTAAATCTGCACTCGCTTGTTGGCTGGCAATAAATTGGTCACCACTGACGATTAAACCGCTCAATACTTGAGGTTGGGGTAGACCTAATTCAAGGAGTCCTTGTTGGAGTGCCAGTATGCTAGCATCACTAATATTATTAGTGTTTTTTGGGGGCGATTTTTGTATTGCTTGCATCACTTGTTCGCATGCATTTTGTAATGCAAAACTTAGATTGGCATGGGTAGGAAAATGACTTCTGCCATATAGCGGTATTTCGTAAACAGGAAATAAAGGATAGGCATTCATATCGTGCTGCAACAGTTCCGATGCAATGACTAAGTCACCTACTTTTACCTTGGCCCCTATCCCTCCAGCCACACCAGTAAAAACAATTTGAGTGGCTTTAAAGTGCTGAATTAATAAAGTGGTGGTGGTAGCTGCAGCCACTTTACCGATTTTGGCAAGTACTAAAACTACCTCTTTACCGTTGATTTGACCCGACCAAAAATCACGTCCAGCATAACGCGTACAAATGGGATTAATAAGATGCTCTTTGAGCCCATTGAGTTCTTGGGCCATAGCGGCTACGATTGCAATGCGAGTCATATGATGAAGTGTTAGATTTAAAAAAGAAGTCTTGTTGACACATTATGCTAAGCTTTTTAAGGTAGAAATTTATTTTTTGAAGCTACTGCTTTAAATTTCTAATATAGTCCTTATTTAATTGCAAAGCATGGGTAAGGGAGCTGTTACCAAACTTTTAACCACTTTCATGGCACGATCTTATCTGGTCTGTTTTGTTGGTTTTTTAACCCATAGCAATCACTAGGGTGAAGTAATAAACTCAAAATAGCCCAAGAGTTGATTAGCTCATTTCAATCTGTACCACGGCTGTATGCCCATAAGTTTTCAATTATTTGAATATAAGAAATTATCTATGAAAAATATACTTGGTATTTATAACAATCCTAGAGGTCATTGGGTGGGTGATGGTTTTCCAGTGCGTTCTTTATTTACCTATCAAAGTCATGGTAAACAATTAAGTCCATTTTTAATGCTTGATTATGCTGGTCCCGCTGACTTTACGCCTACTACTGGCCGACGCGGGGTGGGGCAACATCCCCATAGGGGTTTTGAAACTGTAAGTATTATTTATGAAGGTGAAGTAGCGCATCACGACTCAACAGGGCAGGGTGGTATTATTGGCCCAGGAGATGTGCAATGGATGACAGCCGGCTCTGGAATTTTGCACGAAGAATTTCATTCAGAAGCCTTTTCCAAAACTGGTGGCCGCTTGCATATGGTTCAGTTGTGGGTCAATTTACCCGCCAAAGATAAATTAACAGCTCCTGCTTATCAAGCTTTATTAAAAGATCAAATACCGGTAGTTGAATTGCCTAATCATAGTGGTACAGTGCGTTTAATTGCAGGTCAATATCAAGATCAAAAAGGTCCCGCATCTACTTTTACACCCATGAATGTATGGGACTTAAAAATTAAAGCAAATATACCTGTAGTTGTGCCTGCTCCGCAAGGTTGGAATACTGCTTTAGTGGTTTTAAATGGCAAAGTAAGGTTAAATGGTCAACATGATGCCTCTGAGGGGCAACTTATTGTGTATGCAAATGAAGGGCAAGATTTAACTCTAGAGGCCAGTACAGACGCAACACTTTTATTATTAAGTGGAGAGCCGATTCTTGAGCCCATAGTGGGTCATGGCCCTTTTGTAATGAATACTATGCAAGAAATCAAAGATGCGATTACCGATTTTAATAATGGTGCTTTCGGTCAAATAAGCTAAAATTGTTTTTGCTAGGGCTTAGCGGTACTATTAATAGTACCCTAGGCCAATTTTTGATTTAAAGGATTTTTAATCGATCAACAATTCAACAAGGGTGTTTTATGTTGGCGCCACCACTTTCTAGAGTCGTAAAAAAATTATTTTAAGTTTTGAGTTCGATTAAAAAAATAAAATTAATACCCAATAGTAAAGTAATAAAACCAACTGCTTTTAAAAGTTCTCTACCATAGGTTTTTTTAAGTGTAAGCAAAGTAGCAAAAGCACCAATTACATGCAAACTAGCGGTGGTTATTAAAAAACCTAAAATATAGTTGAATTGATTGGCATTAAAAGGTATTTCGGCTCCGTGTGCGAAACCATGAAAAATACCAAATAATGCCACACCAATAGCTGCAACCGTTATATTACCTCGTTCATTAAAGGCAATTGCCAGGCCTAATAAGACAATGGAAATAGCGATTCCTAACTCGGAATATGGCAGCATGATTTGTAAAAATCCCATCCAAGCACCCAGTACCATTGTTACTATAAAAGCTGTTGGCACTATAAAAATAGCTCTGCCACCAATCAGTGCGCTCCATGCACCAACGGCTAACATGGCTAACAAATGGTCAAGTCCTGTTATGGGATGCAGAAAACCATCATTGGTACTGCCGTGAGCGAGTAACCATGTAGGATAAATAAGGATTGGCAAAGTCAAAAAAAATTTATTCATAAGATATTTTTTGCAAGATTCATGCCATGAAAATTTTTTAACTATTTTAATTAGTTATTTAATACTTTGATCTAACAAGTCACTTCAAAAAACCAGCTCTTTATATGAGATGCAAAGATTTCTTAAACTTATCTAAAAAGTCTAACGTATGATTATTCAATAGATATCAACAAAGTCTTGCTTAATGGGCCATAGATGTAGCCTTAATCAAGGCGTAGTGGATGTGGTTCAAAATTGCTTAATAGTTCGTTCTTGTTTTTAGAAAGCCTAAAACTTGCAAGTTTTATTACATACTTTTTAAAAATTTGGTTTTTTATTTGATTGTTTGCGTATTATGACCAAAACTAATTTACCTGATTTAAGCACAGTCAATTTAAATGTGGGTGGTGTGACAGTCAAACTTGATAGTACCGCTTTGGCTGATGTCATTAGAAACTTACCCGATACTGAGGCCTATAAAAAATTGTACGAAGCCCTAATTGCTCATCCTAGTTCTAGAGTACGTGCAAATATTGCTGACAAAGAGCAATTGGGTGATGAGGCAATTCATCTTCTTGCAAAAGATGGATCGGTTGAGGTAATACGAAACTTGGCTAGAAATCGTACGGTAAGAGAAGTGCTTTCACTCGAGTTAACACTTTTAATGATAGAGCGTGATGTAGAGGTTGCCGACACAATTGCTTCATATGTTGAAGATTGGAGTAATACGATGGAAATTGCCAAAATTTTAAAAAATCATTCTGACCCTCAGGTACGATTATCTTTAGCTAATAATAGAGGAACTCCCAAGACTATCTTGCGTCAGCAACTCAAGGACCCTGAGGAGTCAATAGTTATCGCTGCAAAGGAAAACTTAAGATGATTTTTCTAGTGGGTATTTACAAATCCTCTTATT
>JALQUL010000287.1 GCA_023260735.1 Limnohabitans sp.
TGAAGATATTGCCCTATTACGTGAAATTAGAGATGCGATCAAACGTCAATAAAAGTAGCTACTAGTTCTGTATTTTTAAAATTCGTCAAGCTAAAGCTAGGTGAGCTAAATTTTGCGCTACTTTAATTGCTTCCAACAAACTAGCCGGATCAGCTTTGCCTGTCCCAGCAATATCAAAAGCTGTGCCATGATCGGGGCTAGTTCTAATAATAGGCAAACCCAAAGTCACATTAACGCCAGAATCGACTCCTAGGTATTTAACTGGTATGAGCCCTTGGTCATGATACAGAGCCAACACAATGTCAATGGGTTGAGCACTATACGCCAACTGCCTGGCCTTCATAAAAATGGTATCGGGTGGGTAAGGGCCTGTGACATTCATCCCTTGTTTAACTGCCTGCTCAATTGCAGGCTGAATGATCTCAATTTCTTCTTGCCCCAACAAACCACCCTCACCCGCATGTGGATTGAGTCCTGCAACCGCAATGTGAGGAGGTCGTTTTAAAATTTTGGACATTGACCGATGCGTAATTTCTAAGGTGCTGATAATATTTTCAATCGTCACTGCCTCAATAGCTTGCCTTAATGACACATGAATACTTAATAAAACAGTTCTGATTTCATCATTCATTAACATCATTCTGACGGGTAAATCGTCAATATTCTGCTTGGCATACTGTGCGCATAAACTCTGTAACATTTCGGTATGACCTGGGAATGGGTAACCGGCCATTTTTAGAGCTTCTTTGTGCAGTGGCGCAGTGACGATGGCAGCAATCTTGACTCTTAAGTGCAGGTCAGTTGCTAGTTCTATACATTCTCCCGCAATTTTTCCGGCTAACGCTTGAATCACTCCAGTTTGCACCAATGCTGCCGAACTGGGAATAGGCATCACGGCAATCACACGGGGAGGCAAACTTGATACATGAGGTAAATCAGCTTCAGATATCACTTGAACCTTTAGATCAAGCTCTAACAATTGGCATATTTTGATTAATAACTTGGCATCCCCCACCACAAAACAAGTATTTACCAATGCGGGATTTTTTGCATAAGCCTTCATTATAATTTCTGGGCCAATACCAGCAGGATCTCCCATAGTAATAGCAATAGGTAAGCTTGGTGGTGAAGATGCAATAGATAAGCTCATTAAGACTTTCAATTTTAAAGTTTTTTTAGGTGGCTAAAAACTCAAGCCATTATGCAGGATTAAAAATATCTATAAATTGATGCTCTAAGCCTAATTCTGTGGCGACATAACGTCCCACCGCCTGAACCCCAAATCGTTCGGAAGCATGATGACCACATGCAATAAAACATACGCCCATCTCGTTAGCATAATGCAATTGGGGTTCTGATATTTCACCTGTTATAAACACTTGAGCCGATTGTGCAATGGCAGGTTCAAAATAAGATTGTGCCCCACCACTACACCAAGCCACCTGTAAAGATTGGCCTGGCAAAGCATTTACAACAGGCCCCACTACAGTGATTTTTGATGAGATTTTTTGCTGGATTAATTGCACTAATTCTTCACTTGACGGGAGTTGGCAAGAACCCATAAACCCCAGTTTTTGCTCACCAAATCGTATATTAACTGGAATACCCAACTCAAGCCCTAATTGTGCATTATTGCCCAAAGTTTCATGTCCGTCTAAAGCTAGATGATAGGCAAATAAATTGATATTGTGCTCTAACAGCAATGCCAAACGTTTGCGCATCCAGCCTTTAATACAGCCATCTTGACCGCGCCAAAATAAACCATGATGCACTAATAAGGCGTCTGCCTTATTTTCTATGGCAGCCAAAATAAGAGCTTCACTCGCTGTCACACCAGTCACTATTTTTTGAATTTTATCTTTACCCTCTACTTGTAATCCATTAGGCCCATAATCTTGGTAGATTTTAGGATTTAATAAATTATCGAGAGTGCTTAATAATTGAGCTCTTGAAACCATTATTACCTCTTGAATTATGATAAAAAAGTATTATTTAGAGGGTTGTGTTATTGTATAGAACATACCACCAAAATAGTGCTTAATGCTGGTATTTGGCAACACTTAGCTGGTGTAATAATTACCCTCATAAGTGAATCAAAGCTTCTTTGATTCTATTGTGTGTTTATTTACCAGTTCATTTTTTTAAAACAAAAATATATGAAAAAAATTTGGCTATTATTTTCTCAGGTCATCACAATACTTTTTGCAATTTATTTTGTAGTGGCCACTTTACGTCCTGAATGGATCAAACCTGGCAACCATCAAAATAGTCCTGCTATTTCAGTTTTTCAGGCAGCACCGACTAGTAGTAACAGCGTGCCTGTGGGCAGTTTTAGAGATGCGGCTCAAAAAGCCGCCGCCGCAGTAGTCAGCATCAGCACCAGTCAAAGCAAACAATTAACACCCCGCTCAGCCGATCCTTGGTTTCAGTTTTTTGGTGAAGAACAAGACAATGAATCGGTGAAAAGTGGTATCGGTAGTGGGGTAATTGTGAGTCCACAAGGTTATATTTTAACCAACAACCATGTGGTGGAAGGTGCGGACGGAATCGAAGTTACCTTAAACGATGGTCGCCATATACAAGCCACCATTATTGGCACAGACCCGGAAACTGATGTAGCGGTTTTAAAAATCAATTTAGATAACTTACCCAGCATCACATTAGGTAGCTCCGATCAAGCTAGGGTCGGTGATCAAGTATTGGCAATTGGTAATCCTTTTGGCGTTGGTCAAACAGTTACTTCAGGTATTGTGAGTGCTATGGGACGCAATCAACTCGGTATTAACACCTTTGAAAACTTTATTCAAACTGATGCTGCCATCAATCCAGGTAATTCTGGCGGTGCCTTAGTAGATGTCAATGGGAACTTATTGGGGATCAACACTGCTATTTATTCAAGATCAGGTGGTAATATGGGAATTGGTTTTGCTATTCCCGTCAATATTGCTCAACAAGTCATGAATGGCCTCATTCAAGATGGAAAAATTACAAGGGGCTGGATTGGTGTAGAACCTCAAGATATCAATCCTGAATTAGTAGCCTTATTTAAACTGAATAATGATCAAGGAGTAGTAATTACAGGTGTACAAAAGGCAGCACCTGCCTACACTGCTGGAATCAAACCTGGCGATATTGTGAAAAAAATTGAGGGCAAAGTTGTCAAAAATGTAAGTGATTTATTACAAATAGTCACATCTATAAAGCCAGGCACGATTGGCGTTTTTGAACTCGAACGACAAGGTGCACCTGTCACTGTTAAAGTAGTGGTGGGTACACGGCCCAAACAAAAATCAAGACAATAAATAAGCAAATAAAAAAGGTCAAGTGCAATTGCAACTTGACCTTTTGTTATAGCGGTTAAAGAACTACATTCATTAAGAACCATTTATCTCAATTATAAGGTCACCGTTATTTTTTGTATTTCATCAGCCTTATTAAGAGGTAGCTTCACTCTTGTCTTCTTGCTCATCTAGGTTTTGATTATTCACAAAAAAACGTGCGGCAAAAATACCTATTTCGTACAAAATACACATAGGAATAGCTAAAGCTAATTGCGAGACCAAATCAGGTGGAGTCACAATCGCTGCAATTACAAATGCTAAAACAATGAAGTAACCACGAAAATTTTTCAATTTTTCAATTGAGACAATTCCCATCATAGCTAAAACAATCACCACAATCGGTACTTCAAAAGCCAAACCAAAAGCTAAAAACATAGACATCACAAAGCTTAAATAGGCTTCTATATCTGGAGCGGCAGTAATACTTTTTGGTGCAAAGCTCTGAATAAAGGCAAACACTTTACCAAATACAAAGAAGTAACTAAAAGCCACACCCACAAAAAATAAAATAGTACTAGAAATAACTAAAGGTAAAACTAATTTTTTTTCGTGTGAATAAAGACCAGGCGCTATAAACGCCCATGCCTGATAAAGTACTACTGGCAATGCAATTAGAAGTGCCACCATTAATAAAACCTGAATAGGGACAAAAAATGGTGCGACAACTGAAGTCGCAATCATAGTCGCCCCAGCAGGCAAAGTCGCTACTAAGGGAGCGGCTAAAAGATCATAGAGCTGGCCAGGGCCAGGGTAAAAACTCAAACCAATTGCCACTACTGCAATCGCAATACAAGCTTTTACCAAGCGATCTCTTAGCTCGATAAGATGCTGTACAAATGGTTGCTCTGAACCACTCAACTCATCTTCAGATTTAGTTTTATTTGTCATGCGAGAGGTTTAATAAATGAATCAGAATTAAGTAGATTGTTTTTTAGGACGATGTCTCGCCACCCGTGCTGCACCTGATAAAACATGTGTTTTAGCACCTGTTCTATTTTTATACCAATTGGGTACTGCCGCCACCTTCGCTCGCCAACGCTTTTTGGGAACCTTGTAGCTACTTGCAGGTGACATGTAATGATTACTAGATAAGGCTTCGTTATTAGCTTGTGACCAAGCATCTTCGAAGTCTTGAGAAACCGAGCTCATAGAAGATTGAATTTGCGAGCCTACATCTTGCAAGGCTGAATGGACTCCAGATTGCATTTTTTTAAGCTCTTCAAGATCCATACTGCGGTTAACTTCTGCTTTTACATCAGCTACATAGCGTTGGGCTTTACCAAATAAATTACCCACAATTCTAGCTACACGAGGTAGTTTTTCTGGGCCAATTACAAGTAAAGCCACCACACCAATGACTGCAATCTTGGTTAAACCAATATCTAACATTCAAGACCTCCAGTGCAAAACTTCAAGCAGGGACTCATTGCTTTTGTTTCGCCTGAACATCAATCGTATTGTCCGCTGTAGCTGTGCTAGTAGTACTATTATTGACTGCAACTGTTTTCTCTGCAGTTGTACTAGCTGCGGGTGCTGCAGTGTCGCCATCTTTAATGCCATCTTTAAAGCCTTTAACAGCACTACCTAAATCGGAACCAATGTTTTTTAATTTTTTTGTACCAAAAATTAAAACTACAACCACTAAAACGATTATCCAATGCGTAATTGATAATGAACCCACGATGTTTCCTTTCAAATGATTTAAAAAAACGACTACAAAACTGAAAAAATTAACCTTTTAACCATGGACGAGGACCACCCATTACATGAAAGTGTAAATGATGTACCTCTTGCCCACCCTCTTTACCCGTATTGGTGACTAATCTAAAACCACCCTCTGGGTATGGATTACAGCCCTCTTGGGCCGCTAGCTTGGGAATAAGTGTCATCAATCTACCCATTAAACCCTCATGCTCTGATGTCAAGTGTGCCAGAGAAATGATATGCTGTTTGGGAATGATTAAAAAATGTACAGGTGCCCAAGGGGCAATGTCGTGAAAAGCTAAAAACTCTTCGTCTTCATATACTTTTTTGCAAGGGATTTGACCCGCTACAATTTTGCAGAAAATACAGTTGGGATCGGATTGCGACATAACTTACCTTTTATTGCTTATATAAGTGAAACTCAATTTATATTTTAGCCTTACTTGTACTACTACTCTTGGGACTCTTGTTTTTGACGATCTAGCATTTTACGTAAGGCTTTTTCTTCTAAGCCACTCGTACCCTCGCGCTTGGCAAGCTCGGCTAAAACATCATTGGGATGCAAGTCATAAAAAGACAAAGCTACCATGCTATGAAACCACAAATCTGCCATTTCTGAAACCAGTTTCGCTTTATCACCCCCAGCACTGACATCTTTGGCTGCCATTACGGCTTCCGTTGCTTCTTCACCAATTTTTTTCAAAAAACTATCTGGGCCTTTGACCAATAGTTTAGCGACATAACTTTTTTCGGGGTCACCACCGTTAATTAACTTACGACTTTCAATGACTTGTGCTAAATGTTCAAGAATAAGGCTGGATGAAAGGGATATTGTCATAAAAATAAGAGGCTTAGAAAATTTATTTTTGATAAATTGATTGAGGGTCTTTTAAGACTGGATCTTGGGCTTGCCACTGCTGTGTTTCAAGATTAAGTTGTTGATAAAAACAACTGTGACGCCCCGTATGACAAGCAATAGCTGGCTCATGACCTAGCTGAGTAACGCTTAATAAAACCACATCGTTGTCACAGTCGAGTCTTATGGAGTGAACTTTTTGAATATGTCCTGACTCCTCGCCTTTGAACCATAGTTTTTGACGTGAGCGACTAAAATAAACTGCACGGCCTAATTGAGCTGTTTTTTCGAGGGCCTGGGCATTCATCCAAGCAAACATTAATACATCCCCGGTTGCAGCTTCTTGAGCAATAACAGGAACCAAGCCTTTTTCATCCCATTTAATATCATTTAACCAACTCATTACTTATTCCTTTATTAGATGAGAATCATCTATTTTTAAACCTTTAGGCAAAGGAAACTTGACCGTTTCTTCTGAGCTGATTAACTTTTGAATAGATAAAACACCTAGTTTTCTAATTTTTTGCAACACGTCTTGTACCAAAACTTCAGGAGCAGAGGCGCCAGCAGTTATACCTACTCTTTTAACATTGACAAACCACTCATCTTTTAATTCAGCAGCACTATCAATCATATAACCCGTTGTGCCTAATTTTTCAGCCAGCTCACGCAAACGATTACTGTTGGAGCTAGTGGGACTTCCCACCACAATAACTAAATCGACTTGTGGGCTTAATAGCTTGACAGCATCTTGTCGATTTTGTGTGGCATAACAAATATCTTGCTGCTTAGGTTTTTGAATTTTTGGGAAGCGTTGTTGAATCGCCACCATAATTTCGGCAGCATCATCCACACTTAAGGTAGTTTGTGTCACTACTGCTAATAATTCTTCTTGATGGGGCTGAATCAAAGCTACATCGGCAACTGTTTCCACTAAATGAATACCAGAGCTAAGTTGCCCCATGGTACCTTCCACCTCAGGATGACCTTGGTGACCAATCATGATGAATTCAAAACCTAACTTGTGTAACTTAGCTACTTCTACATGAACTTTAGTGACTAAGGGGCAAGTCGCATCAAACACTTCAAAACCACGTGCTTTAGCTTCCTCTTGTATCGCTTTACTCACACCATGCGCAGAAAAAATAAGAGTTGCGCCAGCAGGCACTTCATTTAAATCTTCTATAAAAATAGCACCCTTGGATTTTAAATCGTTGACAACAAATGTGTTATGAACGATTTCATGCCTTACATAAATAGGCGCACCAAATTTCTCTAAGGCTCTTTCCACAATTTCAATGGCTCTATCGACACCAGCACAAAAACCTCTTGGCTCAGCCATTAACACATCAATTGAAGACATAGTTGAATTTTCTACAATATAAGATTGGAGTTGCGTAGTCATCTCATTTACCACTTCGCCATTTAATCTAAAACACCAATAATTTGAACTTCAAACTCGACTGCTTGACCTGCAAGCGGATGATTAAAGTCAAATAAAACAGCCGCTACTTTGTTGGGATTGAGCTCATCCATTCTGCGCTCTCTTACCACACCTGCGTAACTGCCTTGCCCGTCTGGCGTGGGGAATGTAACTACATCGCCCTCTTCATAACGCTCTAGCGGGTCACCCATACGGTGCAACATTTGCAGTGTTACCCATTGGAGCATTTCAGGGTTTCTAGGGCCAAAAGCCAAGCCCTCAGCCACCTGAAATTGAGCTTTTGCACCTTGCTGCAAACCTATTAAACATTGCTCAAGTGCGGGTGAAAGTTGACCAACCCCTAAAGTAAGAGTGGCGGGCAACTCTAAAAATGTATTCACAACATCACCTTTTGGACCTGCAAGTCGGTAATGCAAAGTCACAAATGAACTGGCAGTAATAGTCGGTACAGGATTAGACATAAAGAAATTCTTAAAAATTCAAAGTAAGTTTGATTGTCCATGTATTTCTAGTAGAAAATTTACCGAAATTATATAAATGGGTTATATTTACACGGAATTTATAAAATTTTGTACTAAAAAACCAAAACTCCCTCCTCTCATCAATTACTAGTTAACTTATTCCAGTCTTGTTGACTTTATTAAAGGACCTCATGAACCTTATCAAAGAACTTCCCAGTCCAGATCGCCCCCGTGAAAAACTGTTGCAATGGGGACCTCATATTTTAAGCAATGCCGAATTATTGGCAGTGCTTTTACGCACTGGTACTCAAGGCAAAAGCGCAATTTTTTTAGCAGAAGAATTACTCAATGCCACAACTGGTTTTCATGGAATCAATGGTTTATTGCATGCAACTGCAAACGAAATGGACAAAATAAAAGGCTTGGGACCGGCTAAACAAGCTGAATTAATGGCGGTCATGGAATTAGCCAAACGAGCTTTAGCCGAACAACTCAGAACCCGCCCACTATTTGATACTCCTGCCACCGTTAAACAGTATTTACAGATTCATTTAGCACACAAAAGCCACGAAGTTTTTGCTGTATTATTTTTAGACGCACAAAATAGGCTTATTGCATTGGAAGAAATGTTTAGAGGTACACTCAATCAAACCAGTGTTTATCCACGTGAAGTACTCGTTCGAGCCTTGCATCACAATACCGGCTCAGTGGTTTTTGCCCATAACCACCCAAGTGGTGTGGTAAAACCATCTAAGGCAGACGAACAGCTCACACACTCACTAAAATCGTCTTTGGCATTAATAGATGTAAAAGTGCTTGATCATATTATCGTAGGGCCAGGTGAGTCATTTTCAATGGCAGAATCAGGCTTAATTTGAAGGCAGTATTAGCCTTTTAGTCACATGACTTTTTAAGGCTTTATAAAATGAATAAATTTAACAATTGGGATGATTTAAAAAAAATAAAAAAAATCGTTACCGAGCAACACATTCAAAATGAAGCTGCCAAAGCGCAAGCTGCTTTAAAAGAAAAACAAAGGCAAGCAGAAAGCCGACTCTTTGAGGCAGCTCTAGGGCCAGTTAAAAAACTTGTCCCTCCTAATCGAGCTAGCTTAAGCCACCATAAACCAGCCCCTTTGGCCAAACAATTTATAGAAGATGAACAATCAGCACTACAAGAAACACTCAGTGATGAATTTGACCCAGGCACTCTTTTAGAAACCGATGAAAACTTAAGTTTTGCTCGCCCTGGCATAGGCCCTGAGGTCACTACTAAATTACGCAATGGCAAATGGAGCATACAAGCTCAATTGGACTTGCACGGTATGCGCCGCGAACAAGCAAGAGAAAACTTAGGTGCTTTTATTCGTGAGTCGCATCAACAAGGCTTGCGCTGTGTACGCGTCATACATGGCAAAGGTTTAGGTTCAGCAGGGCGCACACCCATACTCAAAGGAAAAGTCTTATCTTGGCTTATTCAAAAACAAGAGGTAATTGCTTTTGCACAAGCTAAACCCATTCACGGAGGTGCTGGTGCACTTATCATCTTACTAGACACACATAAAAAGGAGTCGAGTTTGCATGGTAAACCCATTTAAAAAAAATACGCTTAAAACCTCAATCATAGGTTTTTTGTTTTTTATTTTAAAAGTTGGTACTGCCTTTGCTGTTTGGATTTTTAGCCTTTTGTATTTACAAATGGCTATGACTACCCAGTATTTTCTCAATCAAAAAAAGTTAAAATCAGCCGATGTGATTTTAGTTTTAGGTAATCGAGCATACTGGAATCAACAAGTCAATCCCTGTTTAAGTGGTCGAGTCGATCAGGCAATTGACTTAAGTAAGCAAGGACTAGCACCCACACTTATTATGTCTGGCGGGCTTGATAAAGAAGACCAAGTCATAGAAGCCCAAGTCATGCATGACTGGGCAAAATCTAATGGGTTTAATGGTCCAATTATTCAAGAATCACTTAGTCAATCAACACTTGAAAATTTAATTTATTCAGAAAAAATTTTACAGTCACAATCTGTAAAGTCTGTCATTATCGTAACCGAGCCTTATCATTTATGGCGAACACAATGGCTAGTTGAGGCATTAGATTTTCATCGCCGTTTTAAGGTGCAATATAGTCCCGCCCAAAGTGAATGCTGGCAAAAATGGGGCTATTTTTTTAAAGGTGCACTCAGGGAGCCAGTGGCTAAAATACACAATCAGGGGCGATTTTATTTCTCACCAATCACTTACCCTTCAATAAAGTAGTCAGCCAATTTTAATGGTTACGCTAAAAAATAATTTTTATTTTTGATAATGAGGTTCAATCGTTTTTTATGACTAAAACATCACACACCCCTTTATCTGAGCTTTCATTTTTTGCCACTGCAATCATGGTTGAAAAAGGTTTATACCCTGAATTTTCAGCTGCAGTCATGGCTGAAGCACATCAAATTCAAGCTATTGACTTTACAACTGCCACTGCCAATAAATCAATAATTGATTTAACTCACTTGCCTTGGTGCTCTATAGATAACGATGACTCGCTTGATCTAGATCAACTAACAGCCAGTGAAATACTGGGTGACGGTAGATGCAAAATTTATGTAGCTATTGCGGATGTAGATGTTTATGTCAAAAAGAATAGTGTCATTGATTTACATGCTCGGCACAACAGCACCAGCGTGTATTCATCTATCAAAATATTTCCGATGTTACCACCATTACTGAGCA
>JALQUL010000452.1 GCA_023260735.1 Limnohabitans sp.
TAAGAGTACCAATAATCGCCATTATTATGCGTAAAGCTTATGGCTTAGGCGCCATGTCAATGACGGCGGGAGGTTTTCATATGCCGGTGGCAACATTAGCTTGGCCAAGCGCTGAGTGTGGTGGTATGGGAATTGAAGGGGCGGTGCGATTGGGTTATAAAAAAGAATTAGAGGCATTGTCAGAGGGACCACAAAGGCAGGCTTTATTTGATAAATTAGTGGCGCAAGCTGTAGAAAAAGGTAGTGCTTTGTCAATGGCTATGCATTTAGAAATTGATGATGTAATTGATCCAGCTCATACGAGGCAAAAAATTCATGAGCTTTTATTAGCGAGTAAAATCAAGCCTTTTCCTAGTAATGGTCAGGGCATGATTGATGCCTTTTAAATTCAAATGTCACTTCAAGCACTTCAAATTTACGCTGGCCCAGTTGCATTGGCTCATATTCAAAAAAATGGTTTGCAAGCCTCAGATATTGGTGTTGTTGCTGCGGCCGCTGGGGGGCCAAAAGGTCTAATTTTAGGTGCTTTAGATCGATTTATCTTTGGTCAATGGTTGGCCGCATCAGAACAGCCAGTGCATTTAATAGGGGCTTCGATTGGTGCTTGGCGTATGGCGAGTGCTTGTATGCCTGACCCTGTAGTGGCATTTGAGCGTTTAGAGCAAGACTATATCGCTCAACGTTATGATCTGGCGCCTGGTCAAAAAAGGCCTAGCCCTCAAATGGTGAGCGAGTTGTTTGCCCAAACGATTGATACATTTTTAATGCCTCATGCCAATGCGATTACCCAGCATTCAAGGTATCGTTTGCATTTATTGGTGGCCAAGGGCAGTTCATTATTACAAACTGAAAAACCATGGCTTACTCCACTGGGTTTTGCGGTGGCTTTTTTTAGTAATTTAATTAGTCGCAAAGCCTTGGGACATTGGTTAGAGCGTTATGTTTTTTCAACTGCACAGATTTCGCAAGAGGGCCATCCTTATTTAAGTGCTTTACCTTTTTATTTTCAAGACTTTCCGACTCAGCGCTTTGTATTAACGGCCGATAATTTATTACAGGTGGTGCAGGCAAGTTGCTCTATACCCATGGTTCTAGAAGCAGTTAAACAAATCAAGGGCTGTGAATTAGGCGCTTATTGGGATGGCGGGCTAACCGATTACCACTTACATTTGGATTATCGAAAAATGACAACTAAAGCCCAGATGCACAATACATCAGTCTCAAGCTTGGTTTTATATCCTCATTTTCAAAAAGCAATTGTGCCTGGTTGGCTCGATAAAAGTTTAAAATGGCGTCACAAAAGCACTGTTTTTATAGATAATTTATTGGTCTTAGCACCTAGTGCAGAGTGGATAAAAAGTCTGCCCAATCAAAAATTACCTGATAGGCAAGATTTTGTGACTTATGCCAATGATTATGAGGGCCGAGTAAACGCATGGAAGACCGCTTGTAAAGCGAGCGAAACTTTGTCTCAAGAATGGCAAAGTTGGTTAAAAAACCCTAATTTGGCACAAATAAAACCACTTTAAATTCGCTTTTAAACTTATTTTTCTGAATTACCCTTTAAAAACTGTGACAATATAAGCCCCTTTTAATGGTTTTTACTCTGATCAGTCATGTCCCAATTTTTAGTCGCCGCTCTTTATAAATTTGTTCAACTCGATGACTTTGCTTTGTTGCAAGCGCCTATTTTGGCGGTCTGTAAAGCAAACGAAGTTAGAGGTACTTTGTTGTTGGCTCTAGAGGGCATTAACGGCACAATTGCTGGGCCAGAGCAGGGCATTAGAAATGTATTGGCTTATTTGCGTCAAGACCCCCGTTTTGCCAATTTAGAACACAAAGAATCTTGGGCTTCTGAAGAACCCTTTTACCGCATGAAGGTAAAACTGAAAAAAGAAATTGTGACCATGGGTGTGCCAGGTACCGATCCCAACAGTTTGGTAGGTACCTACCTAACCCCCGAGCAATGGAATGAAATGCTGAAAGACCCTGAAGTAGTATTAATTGATACCCGAAATGATTACGAAGTAGCCATTGGTACTTTTAAAGGTGCCATCGATCCTAAAGTCAAAACCTTTAAACAACTCCCCGATTGGGTGGCAGAGCAAGAAAAAGATCAAGGTGTTTTGGCTGCCAAAGATGGTAAAAAACCAAAAGTGGCTATGTTTTGTACAGGTGGTATTCGTTGCGAAAAATCCACCTCTTTTATGAAGTCTTTAGGTTATGATGAGGTTTATCATTTACAAGGAGGTATTTTAAAATACCTTGAAACTGTACCTACCGAAAAAAGCATTTGGGACGGCCAATGTTTTGTTTTTGATGAGCGCGTTTCTGTGGGTCATGGGTTGGTTGAGGGTAACTTAGAACTTTGCCGTTCTTGTCGTTACCCCATTACAGAAGAAGATAAAGCCTCTGATTTATATGCACCTGGTATTAGTTGCCCACAATGCCATGACAAACTCACCCCTGAACAATTGGTACGATTTACCGAACGTCAAAAACAAATGGAGTTAGCTAAGCAACGTGGTGTGCGCCATGTAGGTGCATCCTTGCCAATGCGCGACAGAGTGCTTCTTGAGCAAGAAGAAAATGCGAGCGATTCGTCTTCTGTTTAATTGATGGTGCTTGATTGCATATTAGGTAGTTAACAAGAGACCATGCCAAGGGCTTTTGATGAAGCCCTTTTTTTATTTTATTTACACATAGCAGACTATGGCTGATATTTTCTTTTTTGATATTGATAACACTCTACTTGATCATTTAAGTTTCACAATTCCTGACTCTGCTCTAGATGCCATAGAACAACTCAAGCAGGCGGGAAAAACAGTGGCAATAGCTACGGGTAGAAGTTATGAGCATGCATTGCCCTATATCGAGGAGGTAAAGCCCCATTATTGTGTAACACAAAATGGAGCAAGAGTGTTTAAAAATCAGCAAATTATTGCTAAAACACCATTAAATGCGGCATCTTTGGCAAAATTGTTTGCAGAGATTGAAGCTTTAGGCTTTCATTATGGTGCCATTAAGGGCGATGTGGGGCATGTCAGTGGCATGTCTCCAGATGTGTTGATTCCGCTTGAAAGTGTCCTGGTGCAATCGGAAATTGATCCTAGTTATTTTGCCGAAACCGAACTCTTTCAGGCCTGGATGTTTATTCATGAGCAACATGATGCAGTGCTAGTTGCTCGATTATTAAGAGATTATCCTGAGTTTGATTTTGTAAGGTGGCATGAAACAGCCATGGATGTGACGCCTAAAGGAATTAATAAACTCAAAGGTTGTGAGCATGTGTTGCAAGATGCTGGCTTTAGCGTTGAGCAAGCAATTGGTTTTGGCGATGGCCTTAATGACCTCGAAATGCTTAGTGGCTTGGGTATTGGTATTGCAGTAGGAGACGCTCATCCAAAATTATTAGCCGTTGCCGACCGACAAGCTGCAGCACCTTACGAAGATGGCATTGCGAAAATGCTACAACAATTAAAGCTAGAAGGTGTTTGGTAAATAATCTCTACTAGTGTTGCTCATTTTGTGCTGGTTTTGTAATGAAATCAGAAAATAAGCCTTGAGGCTAGCGTAAAATACGGTTAGTCATTTCCACTTAACCCCTCACGCAAAGGTGATGCCTTGTTGCTGATTTTTTGTGTGAACAGACCTCTAATGGACCACCGTGTCGCAACAGATTCAAATTTTTGATGGCGCTAATGCGCTAAGCCCTTTTCGTCAAAATCAATTAACTGCCACTCTACAAGCAATTTGCCCACAATTGCAGCAGTTAGATGCACGTTTTGTACATTTAGTCGATTCTCCCACCACTATCAGCGACACCTTATCAGCACAGTTGGCTGCTTTATTAGACTACGGTTTACCTGTTTCCAACAATTTTGCGGCACCCGCTAACGCTCTAACCCGTTCCATTTTTATTTCTCCACGCATGGGAACCGTGTCACCTTGGGCTTCCAAGGCCACTGATATTGCCAGAAATTGTGGTTTTGCGATTAAAAGAGTCGAACGGGTAATTGAATACCGTTTAGTGTTTAATGGCCTTGTGCCAGATCATGATGTGTTAACTACTTTGGCTTCGGTACTAATGGACCGTATGACAGAATCCTATTGGAGTAGGCGAGAAGATTGTTTGAACTTGTTTAACACGGTTCAAGCCAGTGCCATGGAGTATGTCGATTTATTAGCCACCGATGAAGCAGTTGCTTTAGTGAACCTTCAAAAGGCCAATTTAGAGTTTGGGCTCGCGCTGGCGCAAGATGAGATGGATTATTTAATCACTTCTTTCCGCCAGTTGGGACGTAACCCCTCTGACGTGGAGTTAATGATGTTTGCTCAAGCCAACTCCGAGCATTGCCGTCATAAAATCTTTAATGCCCAATTTACCATTGATGGCCAAGAGCAGGAAAAATCCATGTTCGGCATGATTCGTAATACGCATCAATTAGCCCCAGCTCATACGGTATTGGCCTATTCTGATAATGCTGCCATTATGGAAGGTCACACCATCGAACGCTTCTATCCTAGTCCAGTCAATGGTCAAGAAGGGCAAGCCATGCGTTATGGCCATGAAACTGGCCTTACTCATGTCTTGATGAAAGTAGAAACGCATAATCATCCTACTGCTATTTCGCCTTTTCCAGGTGCAAGCACAGGTGCGGGCGGTGAAATTCGGGATGAAGGTGCGACAGGTCGTGGCGCAGCTCCTAAAGCCGGTTTGGCTGGGTTTTCAGTATCTAAAGTGCATTTTGATGAGCAAGAGGCGCTTAATGGCTACGGTAAACCAGAACACATTGCTAGCCCATTACAGATTATGATTGAAGGGCCATTGGGCGGTGCAGCTTTTAACAATGAATTTGGACGGCCTAATTTATTAGGTTATTTCCGTGAGTTTGAACTGCCAGCCAATGACATCCAAAGAGGCTATCACAAGCCCATTATGATAGCGGGTGGTTTGGGCCGAATTGACGCCAACCAAACTCCTAAAATTGTGTTTGAAGCGGGTAGCCTGTTAATTCAATTGGGTGGCCCAGGTATGCGTATTGGTATGGGGGGTGGGGCAGCAAGCTCTATGGCCACCGGCACCAATGCAGCTGATCTCGACTTTGATTCTGTGCAACGTGGCAACCCTGAAATTCAACGTCGTGCCCAAGAGGTCATTAATCGTTGCCGTCAAATGGGAGAGAACAATCCTATTTTAGCGATTCATGATGTGGGTGCCGGCGGTTTAAGTAATGCCTTTCCAGAGTTAGTGAATGACGCAGGTAGGGGTGCCAACTTTAATTTAGATGCCATTCATTTGGAGGAGTCTGGTTTAGCACCCAAAGAAATTTGGTGTAACGAATCTCAAGAGCGTTATGTTTTAACCATTGCTCCAGAATCGTTGCCACTCTTTACCGCAATGGCAGAGCGTGAGCGTTGTCCGTTTGCGGTGGTGGGAACCACTATTGCAGAGCCTCATTTAACTGTGAGTTCTGAGCAATCCACCAATCGCCACCCTGTAGATATGCCACTTGAAGTGTTATTAGGCAAACCGCCTAAAATGCACAAAGATGTGAGCACCAAAGCAGTGGTACCAGAGCCACTTGACATTAGTGCTTTAACACTAGAAGAGGCTGCTATCGCGGTGTTATCTCATCCAACAGTGGCAAGTAAACGCTTTTTAATTACCATTGGTGACCGTACCGTAGGCGGCTTGTCGCATCGTGATCAAATGGTCGGTCCTTGGCAAGTGCCAGTAGCCGACTGTGCGGTAACGCTTGCTGATTTTTCTGGCTTTGCCGGTGAAGCCATGGCCATGGGTGAACGTACCCCGTTGGCAGTGTTAGATGCCCCTGCATCTGGCCGTATGGCAGTGGCAGAGAGTATTACCAATTTATTAGCCGCCCCAATTGAACTCTCCAGAGTCAAGTTAAGTGCCAACTGGATGGCCGCTTGTGGTGAAGAGGGAGAAGATGCTGCCTTATACGAAACCGTTAAAGCGGTGGGCATGGAGTTGTGTCCTGCATTAGGTGTTTCTATACCGGTAGGTAAAGACTCTTTATCTATGCGCACACAGTGGACAAACAGCACTGATCAAACCAGCAAAAAAGTGGTTTCGCCAGTCAGCTTAATTGTAACTTCATTCGCCTCTATTGATGACACACGTTTCACCCTAACACCACAACTCAACCGTGAAATTGACGATAGCAGTTTGTTATTAATTGATTTAGGTTCGGGTAAAAACCGTATGGGTGGTAGCGTTTTACTACAAACCCAAAATAAAATTGGCGCACAAGTTCCCGACCTAGACAATGCGCAAGACTTAGTCAATTTAGTCAAAGCTGTGAACGCATTACGTACCAAAGGTTTGGTTTTGGCTTATCACGATAAGAGTGATGGTGGTTTATTAGCTGCAGTGGCTGAAATGGCTTTTGCAGGTAATGTGGGAGTCGCCTTAAATGTGGATATGTTACTCGTGCAAGGTAACGGTATATCGGACAGCCGCATGGATGTCGGTGACTCTAAAAACTGGGCTAACCAAGTGGGTGTAGTGAGGCATGAACAAACCTTAAACGCATTATTCAACGAAGAATTAGGCGTTGTGTTACAAGTTCCAACGGCTGCCAAATCATCGGTTATGCAAGTTTTGCGTGAGTTTGGTTTATCGGCACATAGTCATTTTATTGGTAAGGTCAGGCCTAATCAGTCGGCTATTGAAGAGGGTAAGGGTCAGCTTCAAGTTTGGCGTGATGCTCAAAAAGTGTATAGTGCTTCTTTAGCTGATTTAGCCCAAGTCTGGGATGCTTTCTCTTGGAAGATTGCACGCCTTCGTGACAATGCTAATTGCGCCGACTCTGAACATGCCAGTGTAGGTAATTTGCAAGACCCAGGTATGCACGTGGCCCTCACTTTTAAAGCGCCTACAGCAGCTGATTTACCTGTGCGCAATAGCAGTGCAGCCGTACATATTGCTAAACCAAAAGTGGCCATTTTGCGTGAGCAAGGGGTGAACTCTCATGTTGAAATGGCCTATGCTTTTGACCTCGCTGGTTTTGAGTCTTATGACGTGCACATGACCGATTTACAAAATCAACGTGTCGATTTAAAAGATTTTAAAGGTTTGGTCGCTTGTGGTGGTTTTAGTTATGGCGATACATTAGGTGCGGGTAGTGGCTGGGCTCGTTCTATTACTTTTAATCCTTTGTTGTCAGATCAGTTCAGCGATTTTTTCGCACGGACTGACACCTTTGGTTTAGGTGTGTGTAATGGTTGCCAAATGTTTGCCGAACTAGCCACTATTATTCCAGGTGCAGAGGCTTGGCCTCGTTTTACCACCAATCAAAGTGAGCGTTTTGAAGCGCGTTTATCGATGGTTGAAGTTTTACAGTCACCTAGTTTATTCTTGCAAGGTATGGCAGGTTCTAGAATGCCGATTGCAGTGGCTCATGGTGAAGGCTTTACTAATTTTGATCCTGCAAGTGGTGGTCAAGGTAACGCGAGTGAAGTAATTTCAGCAATGCGTTTTGTGGATAATTTTGGCAAAGCCACTGAACAATACCCATTTAATCCCAATGGCAGTGTTAACGGTTTAACAGCGGTAACCACAGCTGATGGTCGCTTCACCGCCATGATGCCTCATCCTGAGCGAGTCTTCCGTAATATTCAAAGCAGCTGGACTAGTGAAGATAAATCGGCTTATAGCCCTTGGTTGCAACTATGGTTAAATGCACGTAAGTGGGTTGATTAATAGAGTTGTTAAAGTTTCACAAAGCATAATAAAACTAAATTAATTCAAGTTGACTCTTAAAAGGCTACTTCTTTGGAAGTAGCCTTTTTTTATAAGCAATAAAGCGTTTAAAAAGATTATTATTATTGAATTAATAAAAAAAGAAATAGAATTTTAAAAATCAAAAATAAATTATTGATAAAGTATAGTTAAAATAAAGTTTAATAATTTGGTGTGTTTTCTATTTTTTAGTTCGGCGTTCTCAAATCTGAAGT
>JALQUL010000018.1 GCA_023260735.1 Limnohabitans sp.
ATGTACAAATGCACCGTGACGATGGGTTCACGGATTTCTTTAAGCTTGCCTTGATCTGGCATTTTCGCTGGATTTTCAACCATAATGACTTCATTGGCCATATTGACTACTTCATACACTACGCTGGGGGCAGTCGTGATAAGGTCTTGATCGAACTCACGCTCAAGGCGTTCTTGCACAATTTCCATATGCAACAAGCCTAAAAATCCGCAACGAAAGCCAAAGCCCAAGGCTTGTGATACTTCTGGTTCGTATTGCAATGAAGCATCATTGAGTTTGAGCTTTTCAAGGGCATCACGTAAGGCATCGTATTGATTAGCCTCGGTAGGATACAAGCCAGCAAAAACTTGTGGCTGAATCTCTTTAAAACCAGGTAAAGGTTCGCTAGCAGTAGCAGCAGGACTACCATGCTTGACAATCGTGACGGTATCACCTACTTTGGCAGCTTGTAACTCTTTAATACCGGCAATGATGTATCCTACCTCACCCGCTTCAAGGCTAGGACGCTCTACGTTATGCGGTGTAAATACACCTAATTTATTGGCTTCATAAGTGGTTTTAGTCGCCATCATCATGATTTTATCGCCCTTACACAGGCGACCATCGACTACCCTTACCAACATTACCACACCGACATAGCTATCAAACCAACTATCGACAATCATGGCGCGCAAAGCGGCATTTGGATTGCCTTTAGGGGGCGGAATATTAGCCACTACCGCTTCTAAAATATCATCAATGCCCATGCCAGTTTTAGCCGAGCAAGCAATTGCATTAGAGGCATCAATACCAATCACATCTTCGATTTCGCTTTTAGCATTTTCAGGATCGGCACTGGGCAAATCCATTTTATTGAGTACCGATAAAACCTCCACTCCTAAATCGAGGGCGGTATAACAATTGGCAACAGTTTGTGCCTCTACCCCTTGACTCGCATCGACCACTAACAAAGCACCTTCACAGGCACTTAGTGAGCGGCTTACTTCGTATGAAAAGTCAACATGACCTGGTGTGTCAATTAAATTAAGGTTGTAGACTTGGCCGTCTTTGGCTCTGTAGCTCAAAGCGGCAGTTTGAGCTTTAATGGTAATGCCACGCTCTTTTTCGATATCCATCGAGTCGAGAACTTGGGATTCCATTTCACGGTCAGCAAGACCACCGCAGCGCTGAATGATTCGATCAGCCAGGGTAGATTTACCGTGGTCAATATGCGCAATAATCGAAAAATTTCGGATGTGATTCATCAAACAAGGGTTCAAGCAAATGAACTATTTAAAATAGACAAAAAAGAAAGCCCAAAAACAATCTTTGGACACATTACAACTTCAATAAAAATGCTTGGCAAATGCCAAGAATGAGTACATTTTAATAGGGTTTTGGTGTGGTACAGGTCAATCTTGAATTTAAGAAAATTGAAGATTCTTGGCTGTGATTTTAAACGCCTTAATTACTTGAGGCATTTAAAAACTTGATATTTATATGGGATTAATTAGATTAAGGAACTTATCACAAAACTCAGGGCATGCGACTTCGTTACAGATTGAGAATAGCCATTCAGTAGGTTTTAAGTACCCCTAGCCATTTCTATGGGTAAAAAGCCAACTTTATAGACTGTTCTAGCCCGTACTAAGATTTTGCTAAGCGTTTTACTAAAGATTCATTAACCTAAGTCTATGTGATTTTACCTAAGTTAAGCCACTAAAACCGTTTTACCTGCTGACAATGCAGTAAGCGTTGTAAGTTGATGATAATTACCCCATTAAACGTGCTATTGTAAGCAGTCCCATCACCAATACCCACAATATTAAGGCTCGCCAGATTAATCCAACTACCCAATTAATTTCTGCCAAACCTAATGTTGGCTCTATTCGTGGCGGAGGCTTGGCATCAGTTGGAAAATCAGAAAATTCATTTTGAGAGTGTAAATCGGCTCCTAAAGGACTAGTC
>JALQUL010000062.1 GCA_023260735.1 Limnohabitans sp.
TCTAAGTACATACTAGACTATTGTGAATTTATCGTGAATTGGGTTGAAGTCTTTGTTCAAATCATTCACCCCATACACTTTTATTACGTAAGCGACCTCAAAAAATATGTCCACTACCACACTGCTACTTATCGAAGATGATCAGCGCCTAGCCGATATGGTGAGCCAATATTTACAGCAATCTGGCTATGTTTGTCATCATGCCAATACGGGCCTTGCCGGTATTGCAGCCATTCAGCAATTTACCCCTGATTTGGTAGTACTAGATCTAATGCTGCCAGATATTGATGGACTAGAGGTGTGCAGGCGCATTAGAGCCCTACCTCAACCCACTAATAGATTACCAGTATTAATGCTGACTGCAAAAGGTGATCCAATGGATAGAATTATTGGCCTTGAAATGGGTGCCGATGATTATTTACCCAAGCCCTTTGAGCCACGCGAATTACAGGCCAGAATTAAAGCCATATTAAGGCGAGGTGGTGGTACGGCTACTACCAATCAAACCAGTCAATTGCAATTTGGTTCTTTAAGTATAGATAAAGATTCGAGAACAGTTTCTGTTGCTGGGCAAGTGGCAGAGCTTACCTCGCATCAATTTGATTTGTTATGGGTACTTGCAGAACGTGCGGGCCGTGTATTAAGCCGAGATCAAATTATGGAGTTAGTACGAGGTAAAGAGCTAGAGGCTTTTGACCGGTCAATAGATGTGCACATGGGCAGAATTCGTTCTGCCATTGAAAAAGATCCTAAAAATCCACAGCGAATTTTAACGGTTCGTGGTGTTGGTTATGTTTTAGCTAGGCAGCAAGATTAATTAGATAGAATAAAAATTAGCCAATAATTTCATTTACAAAATATGGGTTTTAATCGTTTTTATGCGCGTCTTTATATGCGCATCTGGTTAGCTGTAGTAGGCGCCGTATTATTAGCCGTAATGTTAATGATGTTGGTTTGGCACTTTAGTACAGAAAAGCAAGGGGTTAGTCAATTAAAAGAATTGGTTTTGCGTAATGCACAAGGCGAGCAAGTCGGTGTTGCGATAGCTCGCTTGCCAAAAATGCCTGGCCAAGGTGCAGAATTTACACTTACATTAGACAAAGCTTTAGCTGCTGGCGAGCCCTTGGTTTTGCAATTACCTGCCCGCAGAGCACTGAAACGAAACTTAAATGAAAAAGACGGTGGCTTTATGGGCCCCATGAATCCACCGCCAGGCTATGGCACTCCGATTAGGCCACCGAGTTCTTGGTGGGAACTACTTGTGCCCACCTTTGGTTTTGTGTGGTGGATGTTATTAGTTGGCGTGGCAGTAGCCCTAGGCGCATACCCCCTAATTCGCAGGCTCACTTCTAGATTAGAAGAGTTAGAAAGTGGTGTTAAAAAATGGGGAAATGGCGACTTATCGACTCGGCTTCCCGTTCAAGGTCACGATGAGGTGGCGGTATTGGCTAAACGCTTTAACGATGCGGCACAACAAATTGAACAACTTTTATTGTCACATAAAGCTTTGTTAGCCAACGCTTCCCACGAATTACGTTCACCTTTAGCCAGAATTCGCATGGGTTTAGAGTTGTTAGGTCAAAACCCCATGGTCATAGGTTCTGAAATTAATCATGAACAATTAAGGCTTGAAATTTACCGCAATATTAATGAGCTTGATGAGTTGGTTGATGAAATTTTGTTATCAAGTCGTCTTGATGCCACCAATGCAGATATTGGACAATTAGAGTTAGTAGAGTTAACCGATATTGCACGCGATGAATGTCGTCGTATGCCGGCTACCCTTAATGCCCCAGATATTACAATGGTGGGATCTACTAAACTACTCAGACGACTATTACGTAATCTTATTGAAAATGCCCATAAATATGCCAAGCCTATTTCACAAAATGGTAGTTTAGTTGCTCAACAAGTCGAGGTTTCTTTAACGGTTTTTCAGCTTGAAAAAGACAATTGGGTACAAATTCAAGTTGATGACAACGGGCCTGGAGTACCAGAAGACCAAAGGGAGCGAATTTTTGAGCCTTTTTATCGTATGCGCGGTGCCAGCGAAAAAGATGGTGGTGTAGGTTTGGGATTGGCCTTAGTGCAATCAATAGCAAAGCGACACGGTGGTAAGGCGGTTTGTCAATCTGCACCATCTGGTGGTGCAAGATTCATTGTAAAAATGCCCCTAATGCCTTTAGGTGCAGAAGAATAAGTCACAATAGAGCCCTTACATCATAAGCTAATAAAGCTATTTTTTTATCTAGCTTGTGCCATCGTTAATAGGTTTAAAGGAGTTTTAATTGGGTAATCGTCTGACACAAATTGCCACCCGCACAGGTGATGGCGGAACCACTGGTTTGGGTGATAACACCCGAGTTTCAAAAGCCCATGCCAGAGTCATGGCAATGGGTGACGTAGATGAACTCAACTCCAATATTGGTGTGTTGTTGTGTGAGTCCTTACCTCCTGTTGCGCGTGAAGTTTTAATTGAAGTGCAGCATCAACTTTTTAACCTAGGTGGAGAGTTGTCTATTCCTGGGTATGAGTTATTAAAACCAGAGGCTGTTATAGCCCTAGACCAAGCCTTAGCAGACCATAATGCCGAGTTACCAAAGTTATTAGAGTTTATTTTACCGGCAGGTAACAGGGCAGCCTCTTTAGCCCATGTGTGCCGAACTGTCGCACGCCGTGCTGAGCGCAGCGTCGTGTTATTAGGCGAGCAAGAATCGTTAAAAGACACTCCACGCCAGTACTTAAATCGTTTAAGTGATCTGATGTTTGTACTGGCTAGAGTCTTTAACCGTATGAATGGTGGCGATGATGTTTATTGGAAAAGCGAAAGAATGAGTCAGCTAGAGAGCTAAACTACTGAGTGGTTGTATCGCATACATTTTTAAAAGGGCTTGTCATTAACAAGCCCTTTTTGATATTTATAACTAGAGTTAGAATCCATTAGGGAAAACCAGAGCCTAAAAATAAAAAATTGAAAAACCTCGAGTAACGCAGTTAATACCTAAAATGCAAGCAAATGAAGACAATAAAACAACTTATAGTTGTGTTTTGTAAAGTAAAGTTGTTGTAAAAAAGATAAAAAATTCAACCGATTAAAGAGTTTTCAACGTAAGCGATGAGTTATTGTTAAAAAACAAGTTCATCAAGCGATGACTGGAAGTCTGCAAAAAAATTGGTACAAAACTACGATTAAATACGTCAAATTACCAATTGGTAAAAAATTAATAGAAATTTAACACAAAAAATAAAATCAAAAGTGAATTTTTGGTTGGTTGAAAATAAAACTGTAAATTGCATTACAAATTGAGTTATTTAAGACTTTGGTCAAGCCGTTCTGTAAAGGGACGTAAAATGTAGCTAAGTAAAGTTCTAGAGCCAGTATTGATAATAATCGTAGCAGGCAGCCCAATGCGCAAGTTCAGCTTTTTCATCGTCTCTGCATCCATTATTTTCACCTTATCCTCAAAATAAGGTATTCCTGTTTTTGGGTCTGTAATACGATCAGCAGAAACAAAAATCAATAAGTCATCAATATATGCTGCGACTTATTTCCCTCTAGGGTTAGAAAAAGTACCGTCACTGACATGTTAGGTTTTACTCTATCGGCAAAGTCAACAGGAGTTCTTGCGTTGATTAAATATCGGCCATCATCTGGGACTAATTCAAACAGAACTGTACCCCCACTTACAGAAACGCCAGTTGCTTTTACGTTGGCGTTCATAACCAAGCTACTAGTAGGAGAAAAGACTTTTAAGAAGTTGAGGTCTTGGTCAAGTGCGGTAATTTTTTCTTTGTATTTTTTCAATCTCGATTTGTTTTGCTCGATTCGTGATTGCATTTCAAGGCTATCACTCAAAGTAACAGACAGTTGTGATTGTTGAATTGCCAAAGCATTGGCAATTAAGAAATCCGAATTAAAAAGCTCTTGTTTGCTTTTTAATTGCAACTTTAAGTTTTCGATATGTTAGTTTCTGGACTTTAAAGCGTCTATTAAAGTTCGATTCGATTGCTCTAGACCTCTGATAGATTCTTCAGTTGCTCTTAAAGTAGATTCAATCAATTTAGGATTATATTCTAATAAAACTTCAACCTTTAAAACATAATTACTATTCTTTTTATTTCATTGAGTTATTAATCCATATGCAGATGCAGTTACTATTATTTTTTCATTTTAGAAAATAATAAAAATTGTGCGAAAAACTCCTTTTTTCATAGAAAAGTTACAGATAAAATAATGAAATAAAATATAAAAATAACCAACATTATAATTTTTTATTTATATATTATATTGTTAATTATTTTAATTTAGTAAATAAAATAAACGTATATTTTTGATTTTTAATTGATCATTATTAATTAATATTAAATTATCTGAAAGTGAAATTAATTTAGCTTGATGAGTAGTGAAAATAATGGTTAAATTTTTCTTTTTTAACAAAGAAATTGAATGACTGAGTTGATTTAAAGAAAGATCATCTAATCCAGCACCAGGTTCATCTAAAAAAATTAGATTAGGATTATTATATAAAGTCCTAGCAAAACCTATTTTTCTCTTTTGCCCTTCAGATCAACCAAAACCATTATCTCCCAAAACTGTTTCATAACCAGCTGGTAAAGATATAATCATTTCATGTCCACCAGCAGCTTGTGCTGCCTCAATGACTAATTCACTATTTACTTCACCAAATCGTGCAATATTTTCAGAAACTTTTCCTGCTAATAAATCGGTTGTTTGGCTTAAATATCCAATATATTTTCCTAAATCATTAAAATTACGTTTGGTTAAGTCAGACTTATCTAAATATACAAACCCTTCATTGGCTTGATAAATTCCAGATAATAATTTTAAAAGTGAAGTTTTACCAGCTCCACTAAGACCAATAATTGCAGTGGTAGTGCCTGCAGTAATAATTAAATTAATATTTTTTAAAGTAGGTTTAGTGTTTTTATTTAGATTTAAAGACAAATCTTTGGCTATGATATTACCAATAGGTTGAACAAGCTCAATACTAAATTCTTGAATATTTTGGTTATCTGCTAAAACTTTAATAGATGAAAACGATTTTTTAAATTAAGAAACTTGTTTCCATGAATTAATAATACCTTCTAATGGACTTAAGGTTTTACCCAGTAATAAATTAGTTGCAAAAATCATCCCCATAGTGATTTCATTTTTTTAGTACTAGATATACACCAAGTGCAAAAACAAGTGCTTGAATAAGTGTTTTTGCAAATTTAGTAATTGAGGTAATTTCAACTGCTCTTGAACTAGTAACTTGTTGTTTTAAAAAACTTTATTTTCTTATTTTGTTAATTTTTGCTGTAAGTTAATTAGCATTAGCAAATCCAACAAAGGCTCTGACGAGGCTGTTGCATTATTCATTACTTTACGTTCTTTAAAGCTTAACTGTTGCGATTCTTCTAATTGTTTAGAGGTAAATCTTTGAGTTAAAAATTCTAAACTACAATCAATAT
>JALQUL010000094.1 GCA_023260735.1 Limnohabitans sp.
GTGAATGCGTTTTCAGGGCTAAATCGGCCATTAAACGCCACAATTTTTAAACCAAAATAAAGTGTGGGTAAGAGGGCATCCATTAAGCCACCCGTCCAAGCCCAATCGGCTGGGCTCCAAAAAACTGCCTTGCTTTTTTGATTGGTTTTACCATCAAAACCCAACCAGTTTTGGCTACAAATAAAACCAGTTAAATTGCCAATTAAAGCTTGATGAGGAATTAACGCCCCCTTTGGATTGCCTGTTGTACCACTGGTGTAAATTAAAATAGCGGGATCAACTGCTAAAGTGGGCACCAGCTCAAAAACTTTATTTTGTAAGGCTAATTGCTGATCTAATTCTTGACCCGTGACCCAAACTTTTTGCAAATCGGGGCATTGCGCTTGGATGGATTGAATATCGACTAAAGAAACCGCATCGGTTAAAACGATTTTAGTATTGCTATCTTGCAGCCTGTAAGCTAGTGCATCAGGCCCAAACAAAGTAGATAAAGGCATTGCTACCGCGCCCATTTGCAACACCGCCATATAGGCTACTGCAGTATCAAAACACTGGGGCATCACAATGGCAACACAGTCGCCTTTTTGAATACCATTTTGCGCCAATAAATGAGACAATTGCTGAGCTTTACGAGACAAACTAGCGTAAGAAAAACTTGCAAAATTGGTTTGGTGTAAGGTCTCTGGGGTTTCTGCCACAATCGCAATGGTGCTGTCACCCTTGGGACTATTTGCCCAACGTTGGCAACAAACTTGGGCCATATTAAAATACTCCGGCACTTCCCATAAAAACCCCTCTTGCATGGCCTGATAAAAATCAGGTGTTTTCAGATGTTTTTGAAGTGCTGTCATGTGTTCCCCTATCAATCTTGAGATTATGTATTTAGTTAAACGCCCTGCAGTGAGTCAATTCGTGCCAGTTCGACGTGCACAGTACCATTTTTTGCAATGGGGCAATGTCAATTCTAGCCAAAGACCTCTTATTATGGTGCATGGTTGGATGGATGTTGCAGCATCATACCAATTTATGGTCGATTGCTTAAGTGAGTCCTTCTTGAATGAAAGAAAAATCATTGCCCCCGATTGGCGTGGATTTGGTTTATCTAGTACAGGTGGAATTGACAACTACTGGTTAGATGACTATTTGGCCGATCTTGATTTTTTTCTAGAACAAGTGGCGCCTGGTCAAACCGTTGACCTCATCGGTCATAGTATGGGAGGCAATATTGCGATGCATTATTCGGGCGTGAGAGCCGAAAAAATTCATCAACTCATTAACTTAGAGGGGTTTGGTGGACCGGCAGCTAGAGCCATTCAAGCACCCACCAAAAAAACCAAATGGCTCAATGAAATGCATGCTATGTACAAAGGCGAGATCCAACTCAAGCCCTATGCGACAGCCGATGCCGTTGCCAACCGACTCATGAAAACCAACCCACGTTTAGCCAACAGCGATCAAGGCAAACATAAAGCACAATGGTTGGCCCAGCAATGGGCACAAGCCAACTCAGACAATCAATGGGAAATTTTGGCCGATATTGCCCATAAAATTTCCGGCCCAGAAATTACTCGAGAAGATGAAGTCTTAGCCACTTATGCACAAATTACCGCCCCTGTTTTAGCAGTTCAAGCCAGTGATAACTCGCTTGAACAATGGTGGGGTAAACACTACACCCTAGCACAATATTTTGAACGCTTAAAATCAGTCGCCAACTGCCAAACCCTTACCCTGCCCGACTGCGGACATATGCTGCACCACGACCAACCTGAGTTGTTGGCTAGGGCAATTGAGGCGTTTTTAAGAGATGATATACAAGCCTAATCAAGCATAATGCCTGCATGTCTTGAGTTTTGCAGGGGTTCCAAAAATGAAAAAACTTTATATTTCTTTTTTTGAAGTTTTTTTCAACTATGTTTTAAAAAATAAAAAAAGAGAGTTTAATAGAATTGAGATTCAATACAGAAAACGATTATAAATAGATGATGTGATTGAACTCCTAAAGGTAAAACATTATATCTATCAGATATTTAGATTTTTACGGATATTACAAACTACTATAAACTATATTTTGATGGCTTGCACCACTCAGCCCGTTCGTACTTCATACTTTTTTCAATATCAATTGAAAAACGCAAAAACCTGCTCTAGCACAAGTGCTAAATGCATTCCTCGCACGATCTTGAACTGTCTATTTTGTTGACTTTTTCCGCTGTAACAAGCTTATGTCTATCAAAATCAACATTAAAACTGTACTGCCTTCGCATACAATTGAAGTTTTATTCATCTAAAACACCTAGTTAAAACTCCAGTTTGCCAGTTAATTTCTTGGGGTTTAAAACAACTCATTGAGTCAAATTGCCTTGTTTCATGCGAAAATAGTGGTTTTCGTCATTTAGATTCTAGGGTTTGGGCAGGGCTTCATATTGCACCCGCGCTTTTACATGGTTTAGTGTAGTTTACACGTCAAAAACCTATTTTTAATTATTAAAGCAAATCACTAATCACCTGACGCAAGTTAATAATCAAATACTTCATTATTCAAATTTCAAGGATTTCATCATGGAAGCAGAAAAAATCAATGCTATTGGCAATCACCTTAACGACTTGAAAGCACGTGCTGACGAGTTACGGGGGTATCTTTGACTACGCTAGCAAATCAGAACGCCTCAGAACAGTTAATGCTTGGCTAGAAGACCCAACCGTTTGGAACGACCCTAAAAGAGCACAAGAATTAGGCAAAGAAAAAAAATTGCTCGACGGTGTAGTGGTCACACTTGATACGCTTGAACAAGAAATCAATGACAACACTGAACTCTATGAAATGGCCAAAGAAGAAACTGACGAGAGCAGTTTATTAACCATTGAAGAAGAAGCCAAAAAACTAGAACAAACAGTGGCTCAACTAGAATTCAGACGTATGTTCAGCCAAGATGCAGACCCTATGAATGCCTTCCTTGATATTCAAGCCGGTGCAGGTGGTACAGAGGCTTGTGACTGGGCAGGAATGTTAATGCGCCAATACTTACGTTATGCCGAGCGCAAAGGTTTTAGCGCCACCGTCGAAGACGAATCCCCAGGCGATATTGCTGGCATTAAAGGTGCCACCATCAAAATCGAAGGCGAATATGCCTATGGTCTATTACGCACCGAAAGTGGTGTACACCGTTTAGTGCGTAAATCACCTTTCGACTCATCAGGTGGCCGTCACACCAGTTTTGCGAGTATTTTTGTTTACCCCGAAATTGATGACTCCATCGAAATCGATATCAACCCTTCTGATGTTCGAGTCGACACTTACCGTGCCAGTGGTGCGGGTGGTCAGCATATTAACAAAACCGACTCAGCAGTTCGCCTCACGCACTTGCCCACTGGTATTGTGGTGCAGTGCCAAGACGGCCGTAGCCAACATGGCAACCGTGATGTGGCTTGGAAACGTTTGCGTTCAAGGTTGTATGATTTTGAAATGCGCAAGCGTCAAGAAGAACAACAAAAACTCGAAGATAGCAAAACCGATGTCGGTTGGGGCCATCAAATTAGGTCTTATGTACTTGACAATAGCCGCATTAAAGATTTGCGTACCAATGTGGAGGTTTCAGCTACACAAAAAGTGCTCGATGGTGACCTTGATATGTTTATTGAGGCCTCTTTAAAACAAGGTGTTTAATTGCTTTGCACCATGGGTCTAGGGCTAGCTATTAATCACTATTGATTTTCCTTTTATTTATTCTTAGGCGCTGAACAAAATCAAACTATTCCATCTTATTTTTATATAGATGAAATAGACTTGATGTCAGTGTTTTTCTACACCTTTACATTACCAATATTTTGGAGGCCAAATATGGCAAATGACATCGCCAAGACGACCTACCGCAAAGACTATCAAGAGCCAGCATTCTGGATTGATCAAGTCGAATTGACTTTTGATTTAGACTCTGAAAAAACTAGAGTTTTAAATCGCATGACCATGCGCCGTAACCTTCATACACCCGAGCAAGCACTTCGTCTTGACGGTGAAGATATTAATTTGTCCAGAGTGTTGGTAGATGGAAAAGGCTCATCTTTTAAACTAGACGGCAATCAACTCGTCATTGAAAACCTACCTCAAGAGGGTAGCTTTTCTTTAGAATTATTTACTACTTGTTGTCCTGCTAAAAATACCCAATTAATGGGTATTTTTGTGAGCAATGAAACCCTATTTACTCAGTGCGAAGCTGAAGGTTTTAGACGCATTACTTATTTTTTAGATCGCCCCGATGTTATGGCGACCTATAGCGTATTATTACGTGCAGACGAAGATAAATACCCAGTTTTATTATCCAATGGCAATCTGGTCGATTCAGGCAAGTTGCCAGACGGTCGTCACTTTGCCAAATGGCATGACCCATTTAAAAAACCAAGTTATTTATTTGCCTTAGTCGCTGGTCGTTTGGTATGCCGAGAGCAAACCGTTATTGCCCGCTCTGGCAAAACACATTTATTACAAGTTTATGTTCGCCCTGGTGACCTCGACAAAACCGAACACGCTTTGCAATCTTTAATTGACAGCATCGCTTGGGATGAAGCCCGATTTGGATTAAGCCTAGACCTTGATCGATTTATGATCGTAGCCACTAGCGATTTCAATATGGGCGCAATGGAAAACAAAGGTTTAAATATTTTTAACACCAAGTTTGTGTTGGCTAGCCCCACCACTGCCACCGATGTCGATTACAGCAATGTTTTAGCGGTAGTGGGTCACGAATATTTCCACAACTGGACGGGTAACCGTATTACCTGCCGTGACTGGTTTCAGTTGTCGCTTAAAGAGGGCTTAACGGTTTTCCGTGATCAAGAGTTCACCCTCGATTTATGCCCCGACCATTCTTCACGTGCAGTCAAACGTATTGAAGACGTGCGTAACTTGCGTAGCATGCAGTTTCCAGAAGACTCTGGCCCTATGTCGCATCCAGTACGCCCTGACAGCTATGAAGAAATTAGTAACTTCTACACCATGACGATTTACGAAAAAGGTGCAGAAGTCGTCCGTATGATGCAAACCTTAGTGGGCCGTGATGGTTTTGCCAAAGGTATGACGCTTTATTTTGATCGCCACGATGGCCAAGCCGTCACTTGTGATGATTTTGCTCAAGCCATTGCAGACGCTAATCCGCAATCTGCATTAGCAGATCATTTAACTCAATTTAAATTGTGGTATAGCCAATCAGGAACACCTCAAGTAGAGCTCAGCAGCCAATACAATGAGTCCACACAAACACTGCGCATTCACTTCCAACAAAGTTGCGTAGCAACCCCTGGTCAAGATCAAAAGCAAGCCTTTGTCATTCCAATTCGATTGGGCTTAGTAGGTCAAAATGGTGAAATCTTGCCTTGCCAAATAGCCGGTCAAGCGGCGCAAAATGAATGCTTATATGTGCTCACACAAGCACAAGCTAACCTAGAGTTAGTGGATGTACCAAGCGGTGCGATAGTTTCTGCGCTTCGTGACTTTAGTGCTCCAGTGCAATTGCAAACCACCTACACCACTGAGCAACTCACCAGCTTAATGCTACATGATATTGACCCATTTAATCGTTGGGAAGCTGCACAACGTTTAGCTTTGTCAGTGTTATTGCCAAGCATTCAAAACTCACTCTCGGCTGAAGTAATAGCCGAGCGTCAAGCACAATTGATTCAAGCGTTTGGTCAAATTTTACAAGACCCACAACTCGATAATGCATTTAAAGAGTTGATGCTGAATTTACCAAGTTATGCTTATTTGGCAGAACAACTTGAAGTAATAGACCCGCAAGCTATTGTCTTGGCACGTGAAGCCCTTAAAAAAGCAATTTCATTGGCACTTTATACCAACTGGCAAGAGACCGCTGTCAAAACTCAATCGCACGGAGCTTATAGCCCCGATGCTGCTTCTGCTGGTCGCCGTGCTTTATTAGGCTTGGCTCACATGCATTTATGTAATGCAGCCCTAGAAAAACAAGATACCGTATGGCCTGGTAAATGTTTGCAAACTGTTAAAACGGCTAACAATCTTACCGACCGCATGAATGCCTTTAATGCCCTTATTGCAGCCAAGCATCCGCTAGCTCAAGATGCCGCAATGCATCTCTACGAAAGCGCAAAATCGGACGCCTTGGTACTCGATAAATGGTTTACGGCTCAAGCACTTGCCCCAGATGCATCGGGTAGCAGTTTAAAAGCCGTTCAACAACTCATGAAGCACCCCGATTTTGAAATTAAAAATCCTAATCGTGCACGTAGCTTAATTTTTGCATTCTGCAACTCTAATCCAAGTGGTTTCCATCAAGCAGACGGATCAGCTTATGTTTTTTGGGCCGATAGAGTCCTTGAGTTAGATGCCCTTAATCCACAAGTTTCTGCTCGATTAGCTCGCAGTTTAGATGCTTGGAAAAAACTCGCTAGCCCTTATAAAGAAGCGGCTCATGAAGCATTAAAAAGAGTAGCTCAAAATCCACAATTGAGTAAAGACTTAAGTGAAGTGATTCATAAAGCACTAGGTGCCGATGTTTCAGTTTAAAAATAAAAGGCTGCTACTATGACACAAGATTTACGTCTTCAACTCAAAGACCTTGCCTGCTCTAAGGGCGGCAGGCCTTTGTTTTCTAGTGTTAATTTGTCATTAAATGCTGGTCAATGGTTGCATTTAAAAGGGCCAAATGGTAGTGGCAAAACTAGTTTATTAAGACTGATAGCGGGTTTAACAGAACCTGACCAAGGGCAAATTGAATGGCGAGAAAAAAATATTTGCTCTTCTCGTGCGGAATATGCAGAACAACGCTTGTATTTTGGACATTACAACGGGCTACAAGAATCCAGTACGGTGCTTGAGAATTTGCAATATTTGTGTGCCCTACATGGATGTGCGGTGAGCGTAGCGCAAATCCATGCGGTGTTGCTTCAACTAGGACTCAGAGCCACCGCCAATAAAATGGTGCGGTATTTATCACAGGGGCAAAAACGTCGTGTTGCAATGGCGAGACTATGGCTGAGTCAGGCTAGTTTATGGGTACTTGACGAACCTTTTGTGGCTCTTGATTACGCCTCTATAGGGCAATTAATTGAAAAAATGCAAACCCATTTAGCCGCTGGCGGTTGCATGGTACTCACTAGTCATCAAGAAATTAATATGCAACAGCCAGCCCCCATTATTTTGGAAATTGGCCAATGACCCACACCATTAAAAATCAACAAAATAGCCCCACCCCTAACATGTTGGTAGCTACTTTTAAACGCGACTTGCATACCAGCTGGCGTCAAAAAGGCGATATGCTCACCCCGCTATTTTTCTTTTTGGTGGTAGCAAGTTTATTTCCATTAGCGATAGGGCCAGAGCCTGCTATTTTAAAAAAAATTGGCGCTGGCATTGTTTGGGTTGCGGCCCTTTTGGCCACTATTTTGTCTTTACCAAGACTTTTTACCACCGACTACCAAGACGGTAGCCTAGAGCAAATTATTTTAGCCCCCACACCACTATGGTTGGTAGTGCATGCCAAAGTGGCTGTGCATATTTTTACCACTGCTTTGCCTTTGGTACTTATAACACCCTTTTTAGGATTGCAATTTGCGTTAGAACAAGAATCCCTTAAGATTTTGGTCTTATCATTGGCAATTGGTTTACCTACGCTTTCATATTTAGGCGCCATTGGTGCGGCTTTAACCCTTGGAATTAGGGGTGGTGGTGTATTATTGGCGGTTTTAATATTGCCACTTTATATACCTGTTTTGGTTTTTGGCTCGGGAGCAGTAGATGCTTTTACCGCAGGTTTGGGAATAAGTGCTCATTTTTCAATTTTAGCGGCACTATTTTTAATCACTACGTTTTTTGGGCCTTTTGCGGTAAGTGCAGCTTTAAAAATCTCAATGGAATAAGATAACTTTTATAAATAGAAAATAATTACTTAAACCAATCCTACTTTTTATGAATCTATTTACCTATGCAGCGCCCTCGCGCTTTTATTTTTTAGCTGGCAAATTGTGGCCTTGGTTTGCCACAATTGCAATTGTGCTTACCTTGGTAGGTATGTACATTGGTTTTTTTGTAGCCCCCACCGACTTCCAACAAGGTGAAGCCTACCGTATTATTTTTATTCATGTGCCTGCCTCTTGGATGTCCATGATTATTTACCTAGCTATGGCTTTTTGGGCCGTTATTGGTTTGACATTTAACTCTAGGATTTCTGGCATGATGGCAAGTGCCCTTGCCCCTACAGGGGCTTTAATGGCATTTATATCCTTGTGGACGGGTGCGTTTTGGGGTAAGCCTATGTGGGGTACATATTGGGTCTGGGATGCACGCCTTACTAGTGAACTCATTTTATTGTTTTTATACATTGGTTTTATTGCTTTACGGGCCGCCATTGACGACCCACGCCGTGCCGATAAAGCCGCAGCAGTTATAGCGATTGTGGGCGCAATTAACGTTCCTATTATTTATTTTTCTGTTAAATGGTGGAATACCTTACATCAAGGCGCTTCAGTTTCAGTCACAAAAGGTTCTAGCATGGCTAGCATTATGCTAACTGCCATGTTAATTATGAGTTTGGCGTTTTGGGCATACAGCATAGCAATTGCTTTATACCGAGTACGCACTATTATTCTTGAACGTGAGCAACATGCAGATTGGGTAAAAAATGATTTGGAATAGTTGGTCAGATTTTTGGTCTATGGGTGGTCGTGCTTATTTTGTCTGGATGAGTGTGGGCGTTACCTTTTTCGTGTTAGCCCTTGAAGTTATCATTAGCCGTCAACAATATGCGCGTTTAAAAGAACAATTGCTTGAAACAAAAGCCATTGAAGCAGCACAAAACGCCGATCAATAATTTTCTTACATTCAGAGAACTAAGCATATTTATGAAACCTAGACACCAAAGATTAGCGCTTATCTTAGGCGGTATTGTTATTTTAGGTACTGCCACCGCCTTTGTACTCAATGCCTTCCAAGACAACTTGGTTTTTTTCTTTACACCAAGCCAAATTACCAAAGGTGAAGCACCTCAAAACAAAGCTTTTAGAGTAGGTGGTATGGTCAAAGTAGGCAGCATACAAAAAGAAGGTATTAATACCTCTTTTATTGTGACCGACACAGCCAAAGAAATTAAGGTCACTTATTCTGGAATTTTACCTGACCTTTTTCAAGAGGGTAAAGGCGTAGTTGCACAAGGCAAACTAAGCAATCCAGATCTTTTTACAGCCAGTGAAGTGTTAGCCAAACATGATGAAAACTACATGCCACCAGAAGCACAGCATGCAGTAGAGCAAGCCAACAAAGCAGCCAAAACTCTTAAATAAATCTGCTTATTTATTTTTGTAATTTTTAAAATAACTCATCCTTATCGGAGTAACACGTGATTCCAGAACTTGGACATTTCAGCTTGATACTTGCTCTCATGGTAGCAGGCAGTATTGGTTTTTTTGGATTAGCAGGCGGTCATACGGGCAAAACCGCTTGGCTTGCCTATAACAAACCAGCCAGTCGTATGCTTTGGGTATTGATTGTATTTTCATTTTTATGCCTTCTATGGGCTTTTCAACAAAATGATTTTTCAGTCGCCTATGTCGCCAATCAATCACATACTTTAATGCCTCCTTTGTATCGCTTGTCTGCCTCTTGGGGTGGGCATGAAGGTTCATTATTGTTGTGGCTTTTTATGCTGACCTCTTGGATGACTGCTTTAACTTTTTATTCTAAGCAACTCCCCGAGCGCATGTTGGCCCGCTCATTGGGAGTGCTCGCTTTAATTTGTGTAGGTTTTTTATTATTTACTCTTTTAACATCTAGTCCTTTTACCCGACTCCTACAGCCGGCACTTGAAGGTCGTGGTCTTAATCCAATGTTGCAAGACCCAGGCTTGATTTTTCATCCGCCTCTTTTGTACATGGGTTATGTGGGCTTTTCTGTACCCTTTGCCTTTGCTATTTCAGCTCTATTAAGTGGTCACATGGACTCAGGTTGGGCTCGTTGGTCACGCCCTTGGACACTAGCGGCTTGGATTTTTCTAACAGTAGGTATTGCCTTAGGCAGTTACTGGGCCTACTACGAATTAGGCTGGGGCGGTTGGTGGTTTTGGGACCCAGTCGAAAACGCTTCATTTATGCCTTGGTTAATTGGTACTGCATTGCTTCATTCATTAGCCATTACAGAGCAACGTGGACTTTTTAAAAACTGGACTCTGATCCTTGCTATTACTTCTTTTTCTTTAAGCTTATTAGGGACATTTTTAGTTCGCTCCGGTGTTTTAACTTCGGTGCATGCTTTTGCTGCCGACCCGTCTAGGGGTATTTTTATTCTGACCTTTTTAGCCGTTGTAGTAGGTGCTTCACTTGTTTTATATGCACTACGTGCTAAACAAATTACTAGCAACGCCGACTTAGCTTTGGTCTCTAAAGAAACTCTTTTATTAGCGAACAATGTGTTGTTAAGTACGTCAATGGCAAGTGTGTTTTTAGGCACTCTTTACCCGCTTATTGTCGATGCCATGCAACTCGGTAAATTGTCGGTAGGGCCACCTTACTTTAATGCCGTATTTGTGCCACTCATGATTCCAATTTTTATATTAATTGGTTTTGTACCCGTAATGCGTTGGAAACAAGATAGTTTCGCTAGAATTTTTAAACAAGTATTGCTACCACTAGCGGCATCTGTTGTGCTTGGTATTAGCTTACCATTTTTATTTGATCATTGGTCTTTAATGGTAGCTGTTGGTCTGGCATGTGCCACCTGGATTATTTTAACGGCAGCTCAATCTATTGTGCAACGACATAAAAAAACCAACAAAGGTAATCGTTTACCACTGTCATTTTATGGCATGCACTTAGCCCATATCGGCCTTGCAATCACTACCGTAGGTATTACTTTAGTCATGGCCTATGAAACCGAAAACGACCTGCGCATGGAGATTAATCAAACCACACAAGCGGCAGGTTACGAAATTAAATTTCTAGGTGTGACCGAAATTCAAGGCCCCAACTACACCGCACAAAAAGGCAAATTCGAAGTCACTAAAAACCAACAATTTGTAGAGTTTTTAGAGCCAGAAAAACGCCAGTACGTTAATTCAGGTATGCCCATGACAGAGGCGGCCATCGATAGTGGCTTTACCCGAGATGTTTATGTTTCTTTGGGCTCTTTATTAACTGACCAAAAAAATCCTGCTTGGAGCGTACGTGTTTATTACAAACCATTTGTGAATTGGATTTGGTGGGGTACTTTGTTAATGGCCATTGGTGGCATTAGCTCTATGCTTGATAAACGTTATAGAAAAAAGAAATTGGCTCAAATTCAAGTAGCTAATAGTACATTGTCAAATACTCCCACTTATTCTGTTGGTGCGAGTAGCGGGACTTAATAAAATGAAAAAAACATTTATACCCTTATTTATTTTTGCAGTTTTGTTGGGTTTTTTAATTGTGGGTTTACAAAGAGACCCCAAAGAATTACCTTCACAATTTGTGAACCAAAATGCACCCGCCTTTCAAACTACATTGCTGAACACTACTACACCTGCTAGTTTTGCGCCACAAGATATGTTGGGTAAAGTGTGGCTTATGAATGTTTTTGCATCTTGGTGTACCGCTTGCCAAATTGAGCATCCCTTACTACTTGAAATTGATAAAAATAAAATTATTCCAATAGTAGGTCTTAACTATAAAGATAAACCAGAAGATGCGCAAAAATGGTTAGACCGTAGAGGTAACCCTTATCAAATGGTAGCGGTTGACCCAACCGGAAAAATTGGTATTGACTATGGAGTATATGGCGTACCAGAATCTTATTTAATAGATAAAAAAGGGGTGATTCGCGACAAAATTGTAGGGCCTATTACCCCTAATATTTGGAATGATCGCTTATTAGTGCAAATCGAAAAACTATCTAAAGAATAACAATGCAAAAATTATTTTTTACTATTCGCTCTGTTGGCTTAATGGCAATTTTAAGCGTAGTGTGCTTTTTTCAATTAGCCCATGCAACAGAAGCCAGACCCCTAGCACAAGACCCAGTAGTTGAAAAAAGACTGATTGCCATTTCAAGTGAATTACGTTGTTTAGTTTGTCAAAACGAATCACTGGCGGCTTCTCAAGCTGAACTAGCTATTGACTTACGTAATCAAGTAAGAGAGTTAATTATTAATAATAAAACTGATCAAGAAATCTTAGATTATTTAACTACTCGCTATGGTGATTTTGTACTTTATAGACCCCCTTTTAAACCTTTAACATGGGCGCTTTGGACTGCTCCTGCAATTTTGGTTTTAATTGGCTTGTTCATTTTATTAAGAAGAGTTCGTAGCAAGCCCACACCACAAAATATAAAGCTCAATGCCGATCAAATCGCTCAAGCCCAATCTTTACTTAAGGACAAGTAATTATCATGACTCTATTTATTATTGCCTGTCTGTTATTACTTGGCATTACACTTTTAATTATTCTAAGACCGCTATTAAAAATACCTACTACCAATCCCGAGCCCGTTGTCTCTGAGGAGCAATTAACAGCTCAAGTATTACGTGAGCAATTACAACAGCTGCAAGCCGATTTAGATGCTGGCTTAATTAGTACAAGCACTTTTGAACAAAGCCAAAATGAAATTCATAGTCGCGCATTAGAAGAAATTTCTCAAATTAAAATCAATACCCCTCAAACTCCACAAAAAGCTAAAAAAAGTGCTTTTGTGTTGCTCATAAGCGTGCCAGTTTTAGCTGTCGCCACTTATTTTGTAATTGGTAGCCCACAAAGTATTAACCCACCGCCGCCTGAAC
This sequence comes from Limnohabitans sp., assembly GCA_023260735.1. GTDB lineage: Bacteria > Pseudomonadota > Gammaproteobacteria > Burkholderiales > Burkholderiaceae_C > JALQUL01. The sequence goes on from JALQUL010000094.1 coordinate 12,771, forward strand.
AAGCTCAAGCCATGATGATTAACAGCATGGTAGAAAAGTTAGCCGCACGTTTGAAAGACAATCCAAATGACTATGAAGGGTGGGCACGATTAGGCCGATCATATAGAGTTTTAGGTAGAATGAATGAGTCAGAACAAGCCTATGCCAAGGCTATCCCTGCCTTGGAACAAAACCCTGAACTCATGATTGACTATGCTCAAACTTTAGCAGAACTTGATCAAAATGACTTAAATGCCCGAGCCAATGTTTGGATTGAAAAAGCATTAAAACTCGAACCAGAATATGCTATGGCACTGGTATTGGGTGGTGGAGCTGCCTTCCAAAGAGCAGACTACCAATTAGCTGTGACTCGATGGGAAAAATTAGTGCCCATGGTCGAACCAGGTACTGAAAATGCTAAACAAGTGCTTGAAAGTATTGCTGAAGCCAAAGCGAAACTTCAAGAGCAACAAACGCCTGCAAAAGTACCCGCAAAAAAATCAGTTTCACAATAAATAAAAACGGTATTCATCTTAAAGATGAATACCGTTTTTTTATAGTGTTTTTTAGCTTCTAAGCAGTCATTCTAAATACTACAAACACGTGAATGAACTCATTAGTTCATTCATTAATATTCGGCTTTCACACCAAACTCTAAAGAAGCATCAAACAACTGATGCAATGTCTCATAGGCATAAGTGGTCATAGCATAAATATCAAACTCATTTTCGGCCAAGCGATGCATTAACACTGGCACGTGATGATAGCCCGTATGTTTGACCTGTCCTACTGGAAAATGCTCCAACCTAAAATCTAAAGCATACAGCTTATTGAGCATCGCACTTACATTAAAACCCGCAACAAGGCTTTTTACTCGTATTACACAACGAGCATGGCTTAAATCGGTGACGCTACCTATCTCTGCTGGAATATGAGCTCTCCAGTACTGGCTCTGATCACCGCTTTTTGCCTCCAAAACCCAAAACTCTTCTGGTCCAACTCGCATAATAACACTTGGCTGTACTGGATTGGCTAAATAACTAACAGCACCTGTTTTGGCAGGCACTTCAATACCTATAACACTGCTTAGTTTTTGCTCTAATACAGTGCCTGCACCATTCCAGGTACTTAATAAAGTAAGGCTTGGCACAAAACTGGCCACCAAATGGAGATTGATTTGGCACTGAGCACCTTTAAAATCGCCTTTTTCATGTCCTTCAAAAGGACTGCGCATCAGGTGCTGATGCGGAAATAATTCAACTGAATTCATAACAGACTCTTTTAAATTAAAGGGTTGAATAAAAAAATTTAACAACTAAACAAAAAGCTCTTACCTCATCGAATGAAGTCAAAGACCTCTTTGTTTTTTTAAACTCGGTAACGCTGACCTGGTGCATCTAAGAAACACGGATCGACAATTTTTAGTCGAATAATGCTGTTACGCACAGGGGAAACCGCCAATACCTCTTGACCTATGGTAGATTTTCCACCTTGTACTAAACCTAATGCAATGTGAGCACCGACTTCTGCACTATAGGCATTAGAGGTGACATGGCCTCTACCGTGCCCTTTGATTTCATCATCGGGGAAAAATAAAATGGCACCATTCAGGACCACTTCCGCTTTATTCACAGGCTCCAAACCTACTAAGCTAGGCCTGTCAGCCCTGGCTAAGTTTTCGCTACGACGTAAAGCGTCGCCCCAAAATGTTTTAGTTTTGCTTGCCATAGCACCAGCTCCTAAATCATCAAGAGTGGTTCGCCCATCCATTTCAGAACCGACAACATGGCCTTTTTCGATACGTAAAGAGCCTAATGCTTCTAAGCCATAAGGACGTAAATTGAACTCAGTGCCCACTGCAAACAAGTGGCTCCACATGGTTTGTCCATAATGAGTAGGAACATAAATTTCGTAGGCTAACTCACCAGAGAAAGTTAAGCGTACTACCCTAATTGGCATACCTTCTAAAGCACCAGTGCCTACCGAGTCAATTGCCCCCATAAAAGGAAAAGCTTCATTGTCAAAATTAATTTGAGGTAATGCTTTACGCAATAAATCACGCACCTTTGGTCCTGCTAAACTCATGGCTGCCCATTGATCACTCACAGAAGCCACTGTCACTCGTAAATTAGGCCACACTACTTGCAATAAAAACTCAAGATGGCTCATGACCCTAGCAGCCTGAGCCGTAGTGGTGGTCATAAAGAATCTATCTTGCGCCAACCTTGTGGTGGTACCGTCATCCATGACGATGCCGTCTTCACGCAACATAAAACCATATCGTGCTTTACCTACTGCCAATTTTGAAAAACCGTTTACATAAACACGGTCTAAAAATTCAGCCGCATCGGGACCTTGGACATCAATTTTACCTAGGGTAGAAACATCGGCTACCCCTACTCCCTGCCTTACTAATAACATCTCGGCTTTATAGGCTTGCGACAAATCAGCTCCGTTAGAGCTAAACCATAAAGGACGCATCCAATAACCGGCCTCGGTCATTTCGCCTTTGTTAGCCACATGCCAATTATGCATAGCAGTACGGCGTACAGGCTGAAAATGGCGACCAACCGCTCTACCAGCCAATGCCCCTAAGCTAGCAGGGCTGTAGGGTGGTCTAAAAGTGGTAGTACCAACTTGGCTGACATCGAGGCCACGTTCTTGCGCCAAAATAGCCAATGCATTGGCATTCGCAGTTTTACCTTGGTCAGTGGCCATGCCTAAGGTGGAATAACGTTTAATATGCTCTACCGCTACAAAGCCTTCACGATGAGCAAGCGTTAAATCATCTACCGTTACATCGTGTTGGAAGTCGATAAAAGCTTTGCCCTTGCCAATGGGTTTATTTTGCTGACCAGCAACCACAGCCAGTGGTGCTCGAGCAAAACTTAAAGGTGTGGCATCGGCTAAATGCCATGCCAAACGACCAGTAGCTACGACTGTAGTTGTATGACCAGCAATTTGAGGTACACAGGTTGCGGCTTGGGTACCGGCTTCAAGACCAGAATTTAAACTCTCGCGCCAGCTAGAACACCCCATCATTGCGCCTGCACCAAAATGAGTTTTATCAAAACCACCTGGTACAAAACAACCCAACGTAGGGTTATAAACTGGTTTAATCGAGCGATGGGAGGTTAAATGCACAGTAGGGGTAAAACCACCAGACATCGCCACCAAATCGGTGCTAATACTATGACCTAATGTTAAGACTTCGCCTTTAGCGTTCAGTTTGGCAATTTTGCAACTTTGTACTTTTTTATTACCCTCGACCTGCACCACGCTTGAGCTTAAATGCAACGTAATATTGAGTTCTTGCACCCGTGCCAAAATAGAAGGCGAGATCGACTCACGTACATCTGCTATTTGTACTTTGGCACCAGCTTTAGCCAATGCAAATGCGTCTTGATAAGCTGCATCGTTATTAACTGTAAAAACAGCATTATCGGCTAACTTAATCGCATACCTATTCACATAAGCACCCACTGCAGAGGACAACATCACACCAGGAGTGTCATTGCCAGCAAATACAACAGGTTGCTCGATACTACCAGCAGCCATCACAATAGCGCTGGCCCTCACCGTACGAAATCTCGCTTTTGGTACACCTGCTTTGGCATTCACTGCCAATGGATGATTGCGCTCTATCACACCCACAGTATTACCATCGTAGAGTCCAAATGCGGTCGCACGAGTTAAACATCTTACCTGAGGCATGGCGTTGAGTTGTGCGATGGTTTGATCTAACCATACACCCTCATCGCTATCAGCGGGTAAATTAAGTAAGGCTCCACCTAAAGCAAAGTCTTGCTCTACCAACAAAACAGACGCACCGCTACTAGCAGCAGCATGAGCGGCTGACAAGCCCGCAATTCCAGAGCCAACCACCATTACATCTACATAGTCGTTGTGATAATCATATCGATTTTCATCGGGGGTATTATCATTTTTACCAAGACCGGCAGCACGTCTAATAAAATGTTCAAAAAACATCCAGCCTTTTAAACTAGGCATAAAAGTTTTGTAGTAAAAACCAGCTACAAATACCGGTGACAACAAACTGTTAATCGACATTAAATCAAAATGAACCGATGGCCAAGCATTTTGAGTTTTAACAGATAAACCGTTATAGGCTTCTACTTGTGTTGCTACTACATTGGGCTCTTGTGTTGAGCCACTGCCTGTAGTAAACAATGCATTAGGTTCCTCTATACCAGCCGATAAAATTCCACGTGGCCTGTGGTATTTAAATGAGCGTGCAAATACTTTTTCACCAGTGGCCAATAAAGCAGATGCTACACTATCGCCCTCGAAGGCATTAATGTTTTTTCCGTTATATTGAAATGCAACCGGCAGAGAACGGTTAATGCGTCCGCCTTGGGCTAAACGCCTATTTTCTGTTTGACTCATACGGTTTCCCTTTCAGCAGCTATTTGTACTTTTACGATATCATGCGTCACGGTATGTCGTGTAACGACTAACCAACGCCTGCATCCTAGGGTATGCTGCCAAAACTCTTGATGTAAACCCTTTGGGTTTTGGCGGGTATAAACGGTATCGACCCATTCATCATGCAGAGCAGGATTTAGGTCTGGATATTTTTTGGTAGCATCACCAAAATAAGAAAACTCTTCATGGTCACGCAAACCACAATGTGGGCATTGAATTCTTAACATATAAAATTCACCTCAATAAAGCTGGTAAATAGAAAAACAAAAAATTTGTTTTTATTACTGCAAGTGGTTATAGGGACCAGTTCCCGCTTCATCAATGTAGCGACCTTTGGCAAATCTATCCATGGTAAAACCAGCGTTATAAACATGCTCTTTATCGTTGGCAATAGTGTGCGCAAAACAATAACCAGAAGCTGGAGTGGCTTTAAATCCACCATAACACCAGCCACCATTTAGATACAAGCCGTCCACTGGGGTTTTGGTAATGATAGGGCTACCATCGGGTGTCATATCCATAATACCGCCCCAATGACGTAATACTTTTAACCTTGAGGCACTAGGCATAGCACTCACTAAGGCCTGAGTAACTTCACTAACATTAGCCAAATTACCGCGTTGAGCATAACTGTTGTAGCGGTCAATATGCCCGCCAAACACCAAGCCCCCTTTATCTGATTGAGAAAAATAAAAATAAGAGGCTGACCATACCACCACATGATTGACTACTGGCTTAATAGCCTCTGTGACATAAGCTTGTAAGACATGGCTTTCGATGGGTAATTGCAAGCCGGCTTTTTGCGCCATAACAGAGGTATGACCAGCTACTGCAACACCCACTTTACCTGCACCAATATCGCCTTTGGTGGTTTTTACACCGACAATTTTTTCGCCCGACCAAATGTAATCGAGAACTTCACAATTTTGAATAATATCAACACCTAGTTGATCGGCACCCCTAGCAAAACCCCAAGCAACTGCATCGTGACGAGCCGTACCTGCATCGGGTTGCAACATTGCACCATAAATAGGGAAACGTGCTTTTTCATCACGATCTAGGTAGGGGGCAATTTTAAAGACTTCTTCACGGGTTAACATTTGGGCATTAATGCCATTAAGCCTCATGATGTTAGCGCGGCGCACTTGAGCATCATAGGCCGCTGGGGAACACACCACATACAAATAACCACGTGGCGAAAACATCACGTTGTAATTGAGCTCTTGCGACAAACCACGCCACAACGACATAGAGTGTTCGTAGAAGGGAGTATTTTCTTCCATCATATAATTAGAGCGAACAATCGTTGTGTTACGACCCACATTACCAGAGCCAATATAGCCTTTTTCTAAAATGGCTATATTTTTAATGCCATGATTTTTTGCAAGGTAATAAGCGGTGGCTAAACCGTGACCTCCCCCCCCCACAATAATCACATCGTAATTTTTTTTGGGCTCTGGATCTCGCCAGGCTCGCTCCCAGTGCTGATGCCCAGACATTGCATTTTTTAGCAAAGACCAAGCGCTGTATCTTTGTGTCATGGCAAAAAAACCTTTTATTTATATTTTAAAAAACACAATGTTGCTACTGCCTTTTCAGGCAATAACAACATAGGTCAAGCTTAGCTTAAAAGTAGATAACTATACACTTTTAAAACACGGTCATTACATACGCATACGAGCTGCAGTTGGGTCAAATGGTGGATCCATTTGTAAACGTGCTTTGCACATTTCACCCAAAATTTCAATCTCAAAATTAAGATTGTCTTGTGACAACAACTCGGTTGGCACATAGCCTTGAGCTAAAGATTGATCCACATAATGGGCATAACCACCAGATGTTACCCAACCCACAACT
>JALQUL010000107.1 GCA_023260735.1 Limnohabitans sp.
AAAACACAGGCGCAATAATGATAGGGATATTCTTTACGCAAACTTTGCATCATATTGACCATACCCCTAATTGCACCCGTTGCTGGGCTATCGGGATTTTTACTATCGACCCGCATGTCGGGCATGGCAAAAAAAGCTCGGTATAAATAACTTGAACCATCAATTAAAAGGAGTTTTTTTGCTTCTAGGCTTGTTGGCTGGTTCATAACATCAAAAGAAATTTAAAAATAAATCGTATGCAGTAACTTAAAAAATGCATAACAAAATACCTACGCTTATTCATAGCGCAGGCTGAGTCTGTCTATTTTGTTGATTTTTTCAGATTAAGCAATGGCTCATCATGAAAAAAATCTCACTAATAGATCAGCCCCAAGTGAAGCCCGCTAGTGGGGTCGGGTTTTGCTATAGATATTTTTAATCAAGACTGCAAAGTGAAAGAGATATAAAAAAATAAGTCAAGCTGAGGCACAATCGGGGGGATTGAAAACTTTAATTAGGGCAAAATAAGGGGCTTTGCGTTTTAGCCTTAGTTTTTGACCGCATTTTTACTTGAATTTATTTATCTATTATCTTACACCTGTCGTATTATGGCTGTTTACACTGAAATTAGCTTAGATCAAGCTCAAAAACTATTCGACGAGTTGTCAATTGGTCAATTGACTGCCTTAAAAGGCTGTTCAGGTGGAATTGAAAATACCAATTATTTTGCCACCACCACTCGGGGTGAGTATGTGTTAACGATTTTTGAAAGGCTTAGTTTTGAGCAGTTGCCGTTTTATTTGCAACTCATGCGCCACTTGGCACTTAAGGGTATTCCTGTTCCTAAACCAGAAGCTAATGCAGAAAACCAAATTTTGTTTAGTTTAGCCAATAAACCGGCTGCAGTGGTGAATAAATTAATGGGGCAAAGCCAACTTCAACCTAGCGAAGTGCATTGCAGTGCATGTGGTAACGCCTTGGCTCAGCTGCATCTTGCGGGTCTTGATTATGAACTCGAACAAGCTAATTTAAGAAGCCTTTCATGGTGGAATGAAACCGCTCCTGTGGTATTGCCCTATTTGCAAACCAAAGAACAAGAATTATTGCAATCAGAGTTAGCATTCCAAAATCACATTGCACAATCGGCCTCCTATCAAGCTTTGCCCAGAGGGCCCATACATGCTGACTTGTTTCGCGATAATGCCATGTTTGATGGCGACCAATTAAGTGGTTTTTTTGATTTTTATTTTGCTGGTACCGATACCTGGTTATTTGATTTAGCAGTAACTATTAATGACTGGTGTATTGATTTACCTACTGGTGCACTTGATTTCGCCAGAACCAAGGCCATGTTAAATGCATATCAAGCAGTTAGGCCTTTAACTCTCGTAGAGCGCCAATTATTACCTGCGATGTTAAGAGCAGGTGCTTTGCGCTTTTGGATTTCTAGGTTATGGGATTTTTATTTGCCACGTCAAGCCAGTGTGCTGCAACCGCATGACCCCACTCATTTTGAAAGAGTGTTAATGCAACGCCGTGACAATGAATTTCCTCTGCCTCTCTAATTTTAATTATTTTTAATATTCAATGGCATACCCCGTTCAACTTCAATCGGTTTCTACTCAACAAGCTTTTTTATGGGTGGTCAATAGTTTTAAAACCTTTTTTACCCAACCTCTCATGTTAGGTGGCTTGGTTTTTATGTGCTCAGCTATTTTGCAATTGTTGTTGGCATTTAATCCTTTTGGGCTTTTTATGGCTTTGTTATTAGTACCCGCTTTTAATATTGCTGTGATTGCAGCAATGGAAGACGCTACTCATGGCAGATTAGCCAAACCACAACGCCTATTAACCGGTTTTAAAGGCGGTGCCACACGCACTAAAGCGGTTTTAGCTTTGGGTGGTTTTTACATTTTGGGTATTATTTTATTAACCATTGTGACTTATTTAAGCTTTAGTCAAGACATCGAGCAATTTGCCAAACTAGCCGAACAAACCATGAAAGCCAATGTTGCCAGCACCGCTAGTAGTGCGAGTAGTACGAGTAGTGCTGGTACTGAAGCCAGCTCTGCCAGTTCAGACCTAGCGGCTTCTACCCCTGCTTTCAATGAGTCAGCTTTTAATTTAAATGATGGTTTACCCAACTTTCTTATTTTTATGATCGTTTGTAGTGTGATTTCTAGTCTGGCTTTTTGGCATGCCCCTAGTTTAGTTTTTTGGTATGGTGTAAAGCCCTTAAAAGCCATGATATTTAGTTTTTTAGCATGCATTAAAAATATCAAGGCAATGTTGGTTTACGCACTTTGCTGGGCCGCATTAATTACCCCCATGATTTTTATTAGCAATGCCATTGTGAGTAGTCAGGGTGAAAATAGTTTTCTAAGTTTTTTATTTATGCCGCTTATGATGGTCTTAAGTGCAGTATTGGTACTCAGTAATTATTTTACTTTTAAGGATACCTTTGTTCAAAAGATTGATTTAAATCTAGAATAAATTCACCTTCTCGTTTTTTAGTTCAATAAGAAAAAATCCACCCCTTTGACAAGTCAAAGGGGTGGATTTTTTGTTGTTATAGATTAATTATAGTTTTAATCAGCAGAAATGCGCGATAACTGAGGAATGCGATAGACACCTCCGGTTAACTCTTTGTTATCAAGCAATGCTTGCTCTGCGTCTAAATAAATAGTCTTAGGATAGCTATCGAGTTCGATTTTATGCACACCGTTCAGTGGTGTTTTGAATGCCGTTGCGAGCGATGCAAGATCTTTTATTTCTATATTATTCACTTTTAAAATGGCAATAGCACCTAGTTGTTGAAAGCCTTGTGTGCCCTTTACAGGCAAAACAGCTCCTAATAAGACTATTCTGCGTTTATTTAATTTTTGGTAATCGGCTTGGTTATTGGCAATTTGCACCAAGCGAGCAGGTGCTGAATTTTCCCAATTCTCACCAAAACTTTCTAGGTATGGCATAGTGAGCTCTTGGAATAACAAACCACCATGCAAAATAAAATCGGGACCTTTGCTGTTGCCTAAAGTAGGCACGAGCTCTTCTTGAGTAGGTTGACTCACTGCTTTAGCATTTAATACCACTTCAGTGCCATTTCTCCAGACTTTCCATTGAATACTCTCGCCTACTGTGCTTAATCCTCGAATGAGATGAGAATAAGAAATCGAATCCAATTGAGGATCTTGATACTCGCCTTTTTTGTCAATCTTAAACCCCTTGACTTCTAAAATAACATCCCCTTCTTGAACTCCAGCTTCATAAGCGCTACCACCTTTGCTGACCTCTGATACATAAATACCCGCATTAAGCGCAGTAACACCTAAATAATCAGTAAGTTGTTTGTCTGAGGTGGAATGTACCGTCATACCAATGGTAGGTAAACCCGGATATGGTGCGACCTTACTCGCCTTTAAAAAGCTTTGAATAATAGGTGACGGAAGAATAGTGGCACTTTGGTTTCTAGAGTCATAACGCAATAATAAACCAGCCAGACCATCGGTGTTAGTGACGGGAATCGTAACTGATGGCCCCTCAGAGCGGAGAATACCGTTAACTTCGGCTAATAAAAAATTGCTTTTAGTTAAGGCATATTGCCCCACCATTAAGCGAGTCACTTGGGTGGGAGAATATGTCATATCTCCCGAACGATTAAATTGCCAAACTTTTAATTGTTGATTGACTTTTACAATTGGACTTAAAGCAATAGGTTTGAGAGATGCAAAAAATGTTGAATCGGGTGTTTCTAATGTTAATAGTGCCAAATTTACATCGTAATCAACGACCTGCACTTTAGCGACTTTCTTTTCACTGGTCTGGGGTAATTCAAACTCTATAAAACTTGCGTCTTGTACCAAACTAGCTGTAACTAATACTTGTTGTGGCGCAATTAAAACACCCAATGCATTTCGCGATCCTACGGTTGATTTTTGCCAAGGAATTCTGGCGTGAAAACCTTGATGCGTCACACTCACTTTAATAATAGGTGGTTGTTCTGGGCTAGCCAAACTATTATTGGTATTAAGTGGGTTGGTTTGAGTGAAACCATTGACTTGAAAACCTAAGCTGCACAGTAACAAGCAGAAGATAAAAAATCGTTTGAAGCCGCCTTTTACAGCTAGTCTTGCTAAATATATAAAACTCATAAATGATGGTCCTTTTTGATTTTATTATTTTTTCTTATTCACCTAAATACTGATCTAAATAAATACCATATTTGGACATTATTTTAGGATGAGCCAATTGCGCTTGTTCACGGCTCATGACTAGGGGACGATTGGAACCAATGATTTTTAGCTCTATAAAATCGGGCTTCTTACCTTGTTTTTGCAAGGCTACAGGCACATCTGATAAGCGGCGAATTTTCATACCATTGATTTCATCAATCACACTTTGTTTGTAAGCAGACCAATGCGTATTAATTTGATCGGGTAACACATTGGTTAATATCACCACTTCTGGTTTTTCAGCATACAGCTCAGAATTTAAAAATTCACGATAATAATAATTAACGACAGAATCTGTCATGGAGTAGGCCTCAAATAAGTCTCGACTTAAAGGCTGAAAAACTATACCTGCATACATGACAAATGGTGCCTGTTGCAGATATTGTTTACCAGTAGAGACCATAGGCGTAAAGCGCTTGAGTTGAATTTCTACCGATATTTTTTTACCGGCTCTTAAAAGGCCTAATTGCACTTTATCGCCTTTAAATTTTCTTTCTACGATTTCGTTTAAATCAACTAATTCGCCCTCTAGTCGAATTAAGCCATTACTGTAAATTGGCAAACCATCTATGCTTAATAAAACATCCCCATTTTGTACCAAGGGATAAGAAGAACCCGCACTGTGTACCGTGCTAATAAAAACCCCTAAGCCATCATCGGGTAAGCCCAAAGCTTTACGTTGACCTGGGTTTTCAATTGGAAAGTGGTTAATTGAAAGATCTACGTAATGATCATAATGACCATCTTCTACGTCTTTTAAAAATCGGGTAATGACAGGCACAGGAATCATGTAGCCGACATTTTGAGCGGTCGCACCATTAAATCCTTGAAAGGCAACACCCACCACTTTACCATTTTGTAAAACAGGGCCACCGCTATTACCAGGGTTAATGGCGGCATCTACCTGCACCGTTAAATGGGCATCTACCATAGTGTGTGAATAAGCATTAAAGTCAATGCGCGATACCACCCCACGGGTCACACTTAATCGGTCACCACCTATAGGGTAACCCACTGCAATTACCTCGGTGTTAAGGGCCGGAATACCACTTAAAACAAAGGGCTTTAAATGATTAAATGCAGTTTGATCAATGGGTTCAATAATGGCTAAATCGGCATCATGAGCCACAAATAACACTTTGGCTTCATAAGGCTTGGGGTCACTGGGCAAACGAATTAACAAGCGGGTGGCATTTTCAACCACATGGGCATTGGTCATAAAACGATTTTTGCCCACTAACCAACCGGTTCCAGTGCCACTGTTAGGACGACCTGTGTTCCAGGGTGCTAAATAATTAGGAGACAAACTAGAGGCCTCAACTTTCACAATACCTTCCCAAGCCTGAGGAAAAGTAATTTTTGAGACGGTTTTGTTAGAGCTAGGTTGAGGTTTAGTTTTGCTAGCACCAGAATTGGCATATGCCGGCGCAACTTGCAAAGCCATCAAGAAAACACCAACTGCACCAACCAAAAAATAATTCAAGAGCTTGTTTTGAAGTGTCATGAGATAAAAATTTCCCTAACTAATAAATTTTGCCATTTATAAATGAGGACTATAACTCAAAATACAAGTTATCTATTATTGACTTCATTTGATTTGTAAAACAGTTTTCTCCTGGCCCCAACACCCACTTTTTTATGAAGCTAAAGTAAAAATTGATATTCCAAGAAAAAAGGGAGCAAGCGCTCCCTTTTGAATGATACAAATAAAAATTATCTTGAATTGATAATTTTAGGTCTCAACGTTTTAGACTGTTTTAGCAGTTTCTACATATTCTTCAATTTGATTGAAGTTCATGTATTGATAAATTTTGCTGGAGTCTTTGGTGATTGCACCCATGTCAGATAAATATTCTGCAACGGTAGGAATACGACCTAGTTTAGAGCAAATAGCGGCTAATTCAGCAGAACCTAAATAAACGTTGGTGTTTTTACCCAAACGGTTAGGGAAGTTACGTGTTGAAGTGGACATTACAGTAGCGCCTTCTCGAACTTGTGCTTGGTTACCCATACACAAGCTGCAACCTGGCATTTCCATACGGGCGCCAGCAGCACCAAACACACCATAATGGCCTTCTTTGGTCAATTCGCTTGCGTCCATTTTGGTCGGTGGGGCCATCCATAATTTCACAGGAATATCACGTTTGCCTTCAAGCAATTTAGAAGCAGCACGGAAGTGACCAATGTTGGTCATACATGAACCAATAAATACTTCATCAATCGCAGTACCAGATACGTCTGATAAGAATTTTGCATCATCAGGATCGTTAGGGCAGCAAACTACTGGCTCTTTTAAGTCAGCCAAGTCGATTTCGATAACGGCAGCATATTCTGCATCTTTATCGGACTCGAGCAATTGTGGGTTAGCCAACCATGCTTCAACGGCTTTAATACGACGCTCGAGGGTGCGTTTGTCTTCGTAACCATCGGCAATCATGTTTTTCATGAGCACTACATTGCTGTTGAGGTATTCTTTGATTGGCTCTGGATTGAGTTTAATTGCACAACCCGCAGCTGAACGCTCGGCTGACGCATCTGATAATTCAAATGCTTGTTCTACTTTTAAGTCAGGCAAGCCTTCAATCTCGAGGATACGACCAGAGAAAATATTTTTCTTACCTGCTTTTGCAACGGTTAATAAGCCCGCTTTAATCGCATACAAAGGAATGGCATGAACCAAATCACGTAAAGTGATGCCTGGTTGCATTTCACCTTTAAAACGTACTAAAACGCTTTCTGGCATATCGAGTGGCATGACACCCGTCGCAGCACCGAAGGCCACTAAACCAGAACCAGCTGGGAAGCTAATACCAATTGGGAAACGAGTGTGGCTATCGCCGCCTGTACCCACGGTATCTGGTAATAATAAACGATTGAGCCAAGAGTGAATGACACCGTCACCTGGGCGTAAAGCAACACCACCACGGTTGCTAATAAACGCTGGTAACTCGTGGTGCATTTTAACGTCCACTGGTTTTGGATAAGCAGCTGTATGGCAGAAGGATTGCATGACCAAGTCAGCACTAAAGCCTAAACAAGCCAAGTCTTTTAACTCGTCACGAGTCATAGGGCCAGTTGTATCCTGAGAACCTACAGTCGTCATTTTCGGTTCACAGTAAGTACCCGGACGAACACCTTCACCTTCTGGAAGACCACAAGCGCGACCTACCATCTTCTGGGACAGTGTAAAGCCTTTACCAGTATCTGCTGGCTGTACAGGCGTACGGAACAGTGTAGAAGGACCAAGGCCCAATGCTTCACGTGCTTTCGCTGTCAGGCCACGGCCAATAATCAGGTTGATACGGCCGCCTGCACGTACTTCATCTAGAAGTACTGGAGTTTTCAGTTCAGATTCAGCGATTTGTTCGCCATTTTTGAACGCAGTAACTTTAGCTTCGTCTTTATTGACTTTAAGAACGATTTCATCGCCCATGTTCATTTCAGAAACATCGATCTCAACTGGTAATGCACCAGCATCTTCCAT
>JALQUL010000113.1 GCA_023260735.1 Limnohabitans sp.
GCAGCCATTCCTGCCATTATTTCGGGTGGTATTGCCGAGCGCTCTAAATTTTGGCCACAGTTAATTGCAACTGCCACCATTGTGGGGTTCTTTTATCCATTTTTCGAGGGAATTGTTTGGAATCGCCACTTTGGTTTTCAAGAATGGTTGTTAGCACTGACTGGATTTGAGTTTCACGACTTCGCGGGTTCTGTCGTAGTTCATGCTGTAGGCGGTTGGATTGCCTTACCAGCCGTATTATTCCTAGGTGCAAGGGCGAATCGTTACCGCAAAGATGGCTCGATGAGTGCTCATCCACCTTCTAATATTCCTTTCCTTGCCTTAGGCTCATGGATTTTAATTGTAGGCTGGTTTGGTTTTAACGTGATGAGCGCACAAACTCTTGACAAAATTTCTGGCTTAGTTGCAGTGAACTCTTTAATGGCGATGGTGGGTGGTACTTTAGCAGCCGTTATTATTGGAAAAAATGACCCAGGTTTTATTCATAATGGTGCATTAGCGGGTTTGGTTGCCGTCTGTGCAGGCTCCGATTTGATGCATCCACTTGGCGCGCTCTTTGTTGGTGCAGTTGCGGGCACTATTTTTGTGCAAATGTTTACCCTTACACAAAACAAATGGAAAATTGATGATGTATTAGGTGTTTGGCCCTTACATGGCTTATGCGGCACATGGGGTGGCATCGCAGCTGGCATATTTGGCCAAAAATATTTAGGAGGCTTGGGTGGCGTAAGTTTTTGGGCGCAATTAATTGGTGTCTTAGCGGGTGTTTCTTGGGCTTTGTTGTCAGGAACTATTGTGTACGGTATTTTGTCCCGTACTACAGGTTTAAAACTGAGTCAAGAAGAGGAGTTTGAAGGTGCTGATGTGAGTATTCATAAAATTAGTGCCACGCCAAATAGAGACTCTAATTGGTAAATTTTTAGTAAATATAATTAATACCAAAAAGGCGTAAAGCTTGATTTGAATCAATTACAGTTATGTAATATGATCAATCAAGCTTTTTTTGTACCTTTCTCTACTCACATCAATTAATGAATACCACTAATTTTGAACAAGAATTAATTCTACTAAGGCCTTATTTGCTGAAGTTTGCCAATATTCAGTTGCGTAATTCTGCCCTTGCAGAAGATGTGGTATCTGAAACTGTTTTAGCTGCCTTTACTCAACAAGAGCAATTTCGGGAACAATCGAGCATTAAAACTTATTTAATTAGTATCTTAAAGTTTAAAATTATTGATGCTATTCGGCATCAACAAAAATTTGACTCCTATGAAGCCATGACTGAATATTCTCGGTCCCCAGAAGCTGAATCTATTTTCGATGAGGGCGGTCATTACATCGAAAAGCCAAGCCCTCTTCCAACCCCAGAACAATATCTGCAGTCTAAACAATTTTTTCAGATTCTTGATATATGTACATCTGACTTACCTGAGTTAATGGGAAGATTATTCATGATGCGAGAATGGTTAGAGCTGAGTAGCACCGAGATTTGTGAACAACTTAATATTAGTACTTCCAATCTTCATGTGATGCTTTACCGAGCACGTTTAAGACTACAGGAATGCTTGCATATAAGAATGCAAACAAAACCACTCACAGTCACTGTTTAACAGGTGCTTAAAATAATGAAATTACTTATTAATTGCCAACGTTCAAGTGAATTAATTTCTCAGCGCTTAGATGAAAAATTAGGTTTATCACAAAAAATACAATTGCGTATGCATTTGGCTATTTGTAAGGCTTGTCCTACTACAGTCAAGAACTTTAATTTATTAAGAAATCAATTCAAAAACTGGAAAAACTACACCGAAAACTCAGACTAAAAGTCTCAAAAAAAGCCCTGACAAAAGGGCTTTGTTATGGCGTTTTACAATTCAAAAGACAAAAAAAGCCCACTAAAAAGTGGGCTTTAAAAATAACCAAATAAATTGGTTGCGCGGATTAAAGCCTTTGAAAACTTTTTAAAA
>JALQUL010000174.1 GCA_023260735.1 Limnohabitans sp.
TTTAAAACTTTTGGCAAAGATTTTTTTTTGGATGTTGTGGCGGCAAAATCTCGCTCTTTGATTTTAGAACTAGGGGCAGATGACATTTTTGGACTTGGCATAAATAGAGAAAATTAAAAGCAATAGATTGCTGGTGAAAAAAATAATAAAAAGAAATGAAACCAATGAATGACTGCTTTTTGGGTAAAAGCTTAGGATTTTAAAATAGCTCATGCAAAGAATACATCATTAATGAGGTCAATTGATCATCCTAACACAGAGCCGGATTTAGGCTGTGGCATGCTAGGGTCAGAAAACTCATTTTGATTATTTTGTGCAATATCTTCTTTTAAAATCGCAGCCCTTATTCTGGGTCTTTGTTCTAGGCTTTGCAATATCCATAATAAATGTGGCCATCTTAGAAAATCAGCTTTAGTAATTGCATTCCACTCTAATAAATGGGGCAGTGGATACAACATAGCCCACCGAGCACAAGCCGCCACATACAAATCGCAAACTGTTAATTCTTGGCCCAATAACCAAGGCCCACCACGATTGGCTATTTCTTGGTTCAACAAGTCAAAATGTTTGCGCACTCTTTGGCTTAAACACTGTCTGAGTAATTGTATTAATTCGTCTGTCGGACGATCAAAATATCGCTCAGTATAAAACAGCGCTCGTAAATCGGCATGCAAAGTATTAGAAATATAAAACAAATACTTTAAACAACTGGCTGAGTTATTTTCTTGGTGTGGTTTTAAGGCATTATGTTGCGTTGCCAAATTCCATAAAATGGCACCAGTTTCAAACAAGGGTTCTGCCTGATAAGGGCTGATTAAAATAGGCAGCAAGCCTTGCGGATTGAGTTTTAAAAAGTCGGGCGCTAAATGCTCTTTTTTAGCCCGATTGATTAAATAATCGATATAGGGCAGATTCATTTCTTCTAGCGCCATACGCACAATTAAGTTGGCACTATCGGGAGAATAATAAAGTGTATAAGCATTCATTTGCAAAATATTGGACTAGCCGAATGTGGAGGTGGGTGTAAATGCAGAAACTGGAGCTATTTTTTTAAGGGTTCAAGAATTTTATTCTTAACCAAACTAATATTATTCCTAAGTGCATACAGTTCATCTGTATAAGATAAGGGGACACTTAAATCCATTACTTTTTCATCTAAATCGGTGAGTCGTTTAAGGATGAACTCTGGACTCAATTCACCTGTTATTAATTGTGACTCTAATGTTCTGAGTTGCCCATACCATTTAAAAATTCTTGATCTAATTCTAAAAATATAAAGAGGCGGAATAATTCGACTTGCAGGTAACATAATGGCAGCAATCACACCCAATGCTAACCCCATTCTTTCAATTAGATTTGCCATCCAAAAGGGTAAATAACGCTGTAAAAATGAAGCGCCTACTTGCAAATTACGCAAAGCCTCTTTACTCATAGTAAATTCGCTACGCTTAGCATTGGGATATTCTCTTGCCTCATTAAACCAACCTGCCGCTCCATGAATAGTCTGAGAAGCCTGGGAAAACAACTGAATTAACGCGGGATGAGTTGAACTACTACTTAATAAAGCTGTGGTCGAAGCAATAAGCCTCACATCTTGCTCGGGCAAATTTTTTGATAAATCTAAAATTCCATGTGGCAATTGAACAGGAGTTAAATAAGGTAGCCTTCTGGCATAAGCCTCTGACTGATCAAAACTCATTAGCTTTACACCGGGTGTAAGTAACAACATTTGCACCAATTGCGATTCTGGTGCAGAGGCAAAAACTAAAACATCAACTTCACCTGCTAAAAATGCCATAGTAGAGGGTGTTTGCTCGAGTTGAAACTTTTGAATTGAATCGGGCTCCATTTGATTGAGCTCAAATAATTTATTCATTAAATTGGGTACTCCACTACCTACTGTACCCACATTGACTTTTAAACCCTTGAGTTGTGTAAGAGAACTT
The DNA here is from genome assembly GCA_023260735.1 of Limnohabitans sp. GTDB lineage: Bacteria > Pseudomonadota > Gammaproteobacteria > Burkholderiales > Burkholderiaceae_C > JALQUL01. Next base: position 1,947 of record JALQUL010000174.1, read on the forward strand.
AAAGTAGCATCTTTTGATATTTTTTTTGCAGCATCGGCTCTATAAAACAACCAAACAGGTTCTACAAACAAGCTACCTAAGGACATTACCCTTTCATCAGATTGCTGGGTCTGATAGGCATCAACGCCATCACTTCCCGACTGAACAAAACCCAAATCGACCTTACCATCACGCAATAACTGCAAGTTTTCTGAAGAACCCTGACTGACTCTTAACTCTACTTTTATACCCTGTTGCGCTAAGGCCTGTGCGTAGCGCTTACCAAAATTATCGTAGGCACTTTGTTCGGGTCCGGTAGCTAAAATCACATGTTTAGGAGGATTGGGGTCTAGCGCCCAATAGGCTGCGATTAGCAACACAAGGGTAATAACGATAAAGGGCCAAATTGAAAAAATTAACTCTCGAATTGATAACAGTGAGAGTTTGACATTTTTGGGTGATGTAGTTTTTAAATAGATTTTCATGCATATATTGCTAAACTAAGGCTTGTTGATCAACACCCTTGTCTTGCATTTGTGTTGTATGGCCTCAAATATAAAGATAATTCAATTACATTATGATGGTAAATGCTGATTTTTGTTTTGATTTTGCAAGCTATTTGACTCCTACAGATCAATGCTAAGGGGGTTTTTAACTCAATAATTTGGCTATTTTTGTCTGTCTCACTTTTGTTTGGATTGTCTCCCAACTTATTTACCTAAAGCTACATGTTTAACTTTTTAAAAAAGAAATTATCGTTTGGTAGTAGTGCCACTACCACTACGACCGCACCAGCCGCACCAAGTACCATTCAGCCTATCATTGCGAACAGTCCTACTCCAACAAGCAACTCAATTGAACTAGCAAAGAACACGCCCCCCTCTAGGGCCTCTTGGTTAAGTCGCCTACAAACAGGCCTACGTAATACAGCCAAAAGTATTAGCACTGTTTTTACCGGCACTCAAATTGACGATAATCTCTATGAAGAACTTGAAACGGCCTTATTATTGGCGGACACAGGAGTCAAAGCAACTCAATATTTATTAACCGAAGTCAAGCGCTTGGTAAAAGAGACTAAAACCACCGAACCAGCAGCGGTAAAAGCACTTTTAATTCAAGCCATCACAGAACTTTTATTGCCCCTAGAGCAATCGCTTACTATTTCTGATAATAGTCCAACCGTTATTATGGTAACGGGTGTAAATGGGGCAGGTAAAACCACCTCTATTGGTAAATTAACTCAATATTTAGCACAATCCGGGCAGTCGGTGTTATTGGCAGCAGCCGACACTTTCCGTGCTGCGGCTCGTGAACAATTAGGCGTCTGGGCCGATAGATCTTCGGTGGAAATTATTAGTCAAGCAGGTGCTGACCCTGCAGCCGTTAGTTATGATGCAGTGGTAGCTGGCAAAGCACGTAACAAAGATGTCGTGCTAGTCGATACGGCTGGTCGCCTGCCGACACAATTACACCTCATGGAGGAACTTAAAAAAATTAAGCGAGTCATTACCAAAGCAGATGAAAAAGCCCCCCACGAAATTTTACTGGTCATCGATGGTAATACGGGACAAAATGCCCTTATGCAAGTTCAAGCATTTGATGCGGCCTTGTCTTTAACCGGATTAATCGTGACCAAACTAGACGGAACTGCCAAAGGAGGAGTTTTAGCTGCTATTGCCCTCTGGTCCAAAGAGCGAGGTCAAATTCAATCTCAAACTGTTCCGGTGTACTTTATTGGAGTAGGCGAACAACTCGAAGATTTACAAACCTTTAAAGCCTCTGAGTTTGCCCAAGCCTTGTTAGCTTAAAGCTAACAATAAAGAGCCTAAATGTTCATTTGGCAAATATTTTTGTAAGAATTTAACTCCTCATTCGACTAAGGTTTTAAGGACATCTAGCTATGCCCCCATCCGTCTATTTATCGAACTAATATTTTTTACTTTTTATGCAAAAAATTCTTATTCAACGTCGCCAAGCTTTGGCTTTATTACTGGCTTCTACTACCTTATCCAGTATGGCCCAAACCAACAATTGGCCCAACATAGAAGCCAAAGCCAAGGGTCAAACGGTTTACTTTAATGCTTGGGCAGGCAGCGAAAGAATTAATGCTTACATTCAATGGGCAGCGCAAGAACTTAAAAAATCACATGGCATTAACCTAGAGCATGTCAAAATTACCGACGCTGCCGACATGATTAAGCGTGTTCGTAATGAAAAAGCAGCTGGGAAACTAACAGAAGGCAGCGTTGATTTAGTGTGGATCAATGGCGAGAACTTTTTAACCATGAAAAAAGAAGGTTTGTTATTTGGGCCATTTGCTCAAAGTTTGCCTCATTTTTCGCTAGTCGATACCAAAGGTAAACCCACTACCTTGCTTGATTTTGCCGAACCCACCGATGGACTAGAGTCACCTTGGGGTATGGCTCAATTAACCTTTATGGCCGACAGCAAACGTCTGCCACAAAATCCAATCAGCATGGCTCAATTATTAGAATTGGCCAAGAAAAATCCAGGCCGCATTACTTATCCTAAACTCCCCGACTTTACTGGTACGACTTTTATTAAACAGCTGTTTTTAGAACTCAATACCGACCGTAGCGCATTTTATAAACCCGTCACTAGTCAAGCCTTGCAAACGACTGGAGCCCCAGTGTGGGCCTTTTTAGACCAGTTGCATCCTCTCTTATGGCGTAAGGGTCAACAGTTTCCACAAAACCCTGGTGCACTAAGACAAATGATGGCAGATGGCGAACTATTATTGGCTATGACGTTTAACCCCAACGAAGCAGCCAATGAAATTGCGGCTAAACGTTTAAGTAATAGTGTTTACAGTTATCAACATAAAAACGGCACTATTGGCAACACTCATTTTGTAGCCATTCCGTTTAATGCCAAGGCTAAAGAAGCAGCACAAGTAGTAGCCAACTTTTTATTATCTCCCGCAGCACAAGCTCGTAAAGCCGATATTGAACAATGGGGAGACCCAACTGTACTGGCCTTAGACAAACTGAGCGCTAGTCAAAAATCGGCTTTTGCTACCAAACCCTTAGC
>JALQUL010000347.1 GCA_023260735.1 Limnohabitans sp.
GCACATTGCATGAATATGGCAGTAAAGTAGCACCCGAATTAAAAGGTCGCATTATGCCTGTGGGTACTTACATTATTGGTACTTCGGCTATTCATCCTTTATTACAAGATCAACTTTTACCCAACAACTCAGCAGTTTGTGATAATAATTTTATTTTAGATTATTTTAGATTTAGTCAAGACCACCGTATGTTGTTTGGTGGTAGAGTGAGTTACAGCACCAAAACACCCTACCAATTAAAAGAGAAAATGCAAGCACGTATGCTGACTATTTTTCCGCAATTAGCGTCAACTACGATTGATTATGTGTGGGGCGGGTTTGTTGATATTAGTATGAATAGAGCGCCTGATTTTGGTAAAACTGATCAAAACATTTATTATTTACAAGGTTTTAGTGGCCATGGTGTTGCTTTAACGGGTTTAGCTGGCCAATTAGTGGCGAATGCCATACAGGGTGATGCTGAAAAATTGGATGTTTTTTCTAAGATCAAACATAGGCCGTTTCCAGGCGGCGATATCTTTAGAACCCCTGCCTTGGTATTGGCAAACTTTTACAATCAATTAAAAGACTTGTTTTAATTACAGTTCTAAAGCTCTAGAAATGTGTGGCAAAAAAAACCAACATGGCTAATTAAGTAATTAAGTAATTGACTTTTTAATACAATTACAGATAGTTTTGCCTGCCTTTACCTTTACCTTTTACTTTTGGTTCTGAACCATTAGACCCTTTCAAATGGTGGTTAAACCTTTGTATAACATATACGAAGCCAACAAATATAAAATAGAAGCAAAGACTTTCTTGAGTTGTGCAACTGGTAGGGCATGCGCCGCCTTTACGCCTTGCGGTGCCATTAAGACACTAAAGCAGGCTATAACGAATAATGCGGGTATATAAACATATCCAACTGAATAAGCAGGTAAACCCTCAGCACCCTGACCACTCCACATATAACCCAAGCCATTGACCAATGCAATAGGAAAACCTAAAGCTGCACTAGTGGCTACCGCTGCATGGGCAGAAACATTGCACCACACCATAAAAGGTACACTAATAAAGCCCCCACCAGCTCCCACTAAGCCAGATAAGAAACCAATAAAACCACCCGCTGTAATACTACCCAAAGTTTTTGGCATTTGACGACTAGGAGAGGGTTTACGATCTAAAAACATTTGAGTTGCAGAAAAGGCTACAAACCCAGCAAAAAACAAGGCTAAAGAAGCACCTTTAATTAAACTAAACACACCAACACTTGCCAATAAAGCGCCTAAAACGATGCCAGGGGCCAAAGTTTTAAAAATATCCCAACGCACTGCACCTCTTTTATGATGGGCCCTTACACTAGACATAGAAGTAAAAATAATGGTAGCCATAGAGGTAG
>JALQUL010000315.1 GCA_023260735.1 Limnohabitans sp.
TTGAATGAAGGTGTTAAAAAATGGCTAGGTGCCCTGCATCCTAGCCATTTTTATTGCCATAAAGGCAGTTTGGGCCACTACTCCACTACAATAAACCCATTGTTTTAATGGTAATTAGGTCTCATGGAAAAACCCAATAAATTTCTTTTTGCTAATCAGTTACGTGGAATTGCAGTTTTTTCTGTGCTGTTATCGCATTGGTTTGGAATGTATTGGGCAAGGTCGGACTTAGTGGCGCAATATACCGCCTCGCCCCAAGAAGGAGGACTGGCTCCAGCAGTTTATTTTTTAGTCTCGAACTATTCGCATTTTAATTTCGGTGCATTTGGTGTCGCCATTTTCTTTCTGATTAGTGGATTTGTAATTCCATTCAGTCTTGAAAAACTCCAGCCACTTGGCTTTTTAGTAGCCCGATTTTTTAGAATTTTCCCAACTTATATCTTTGGCTTGGCCCTAAGCTTGTTTTTTGTTTATTTATCGGGGCAATTTTGGGGCATAGCATTTCCTTGGGGTAATGGCACCATGGCAGCCAATGCCTTACTGGTTTTTAATTTACTAGGCGTGAACACCATTGACCTAGTGAACTGGACTTTAGCCATTGAAATAAAGTTTTACCTGTTATTGGCCCTCATGATTCCGCTTATTAGACAGGGTAAAGTATGGATGTTTTTTGTTTGGGCAGCCCTTATTTTTTTAGTGAATTGGAAAGTACAAGGCATTGCAGTCAGATTAGCTATTAAACCGCTTAACACAGCCCTTTACGCAGTTTGCATAGAGATGATGTATGTGACCTATATGATGATTGGCGTGCTGTTTTATTACCAAATAAAAAACAAAATTAGCCAAAGCCAATTGTTTATTTATTCTGGCATTTTATTAGCCATAGTAGCCCTTACATGGAAAGTAAGCACAGTAGGACAGCAGTTTCCAGTTACTACTGCCAACTACCTTTGGGGCTATATCGCATTTACTACGGCCTATTTATTAAGAGATAAATTTATACCGATTAAAACCCTAGACTGGTTAGCCAATGTAAGCTACCCCATGTATGCCATGCACTCTTTAATTGGCTACACCTTTATTAAATTATTAAGCTACTACGGTGTAGGATTTGAACTGGCCAGCTTTATTACTTTTGGACTAGTAGGCCTTATTGCACAACTTATACATGTATATATAGAAAAACCAAGTACCGACTATGGGAAGCGGTTGGCGGGGAAATGGGGGTGAGTAACAAGACTTAAAAGGCTGGGCTAAAAGAATAGTCCGAACTTTACGCTGATTTTTAAAAAAGATGTATATAGTAGTACATACTAATATTGCTTAGGATGATGATTGCTTGTTATATTTACCACATTCAATCCCCTAAAGAATTCTTATAAACCCTATCCGCAAACAATTCGCGCCAAGTTTTTTTACCAGCTAAAAGCTCTAAGGCAGTCGTCATAAAAATAACAAAACTAGCATTTGCAGTGCAGTCTAAAGCCGGTTGAATTTGTGTTGCCTCACCCAACTCAAATAACCAATATAAATCATTTTTATTGCTGGTAGTTCCGGCTTGTTCTAAGGTTAAATCACAACGCCTTTTTTGCGAGACTTTCAGCACTTTGTATATAAATTTCACCGAAAGCGAAGAGGACAACTGCTTGCTGATTGGAGCAGCTATAGCAAGAAAACGAGTTTCAAAA
>JALQUL010000333.1 GCA_023260735.1 Limnohabitans sp.
ACCACCGAATTCACTTGCTGCTAATTCGTAAGACCAATCACGGAAACCACCTTCGGTGAATTTCATGATGTTGCCTTTGTGAACAATCGTTACGCTTGGTTTGTTGTTGTCAATAGCGTACTGAATGGCTTTACGAACTAAACGTTGTGTACCTTCTTTTGAAACAGGTTTAATACCAATACCAGAAGTGTCTGGGAAACGGATTTTGGTAACGCCCATTTCTTCACGCAAGAATTGAATGACTTTTTTAGCTTTTTCGGATTCAGCTTCAAACTCAATACCTGCATAGATGTCTTCTGAGTTTTCACGGAAGATCACCATATTGGTTTTTTGTGGCTCTTTAACAGGTGATGGAACACCGTCAAAATATTGAATAGGACGTAAACAAACATAAAGGTCAAGTTCTTGACGTAATGCTACGTTTAAAGAACGAATACCACCACCAACCGGTGTAGTTAATGGACCTTTAATAGAAACTACATAGTCTTTCACTGCATGTAAAGTTTCTTCTGGTAACCATACATCTGGACCATAAACTTTGGTTGATTTTTCACCAGCATAAACTTCCATCCAATGGATTTGACGTTTGCCACCGTAGCATTTTGCAACTGCTGCATCTACTACTTTTAACATAACGGGAGTAATGTCTGCGCCTGTGCCGTCACCTTCGATGAACGGAATAATAGGCTGATCTGGCACATTAAGTGACATATCTGCGTTGACGGTGATTTTTTCGCCCTGTGCGGGCACTTTGATGTGCTGATACATATTAAAAACGTCTCCTAGGGATTTACCGTGCAAGTTTGACCTGTGTCGCTTGCTAGAAACTGTCAAAACAGTCAATAGTAGTTGCAACTCAAATGTCTTTTTCATTTTATCCGACTTTATTGACCTGTTTATCGAACAAACTGACTTGATCTAACATTTGGAAGCGTTTTTTTTGATGCTTTTTATCAATTGGGCTTTTTTTTTAAATAAAAAGTCTGAAATAAATAGAAAAGAGTCGCAAAAAAACAGCTCCTATTAAAAGATTAGATTAGCAAAGTACATATTCTTGCTTTTGGGTGTTCACCAAACTAATTTCAATTTTTTTACAAAAAATGTCAACTCTAGGGTAAACCCATACGTTATACCCGTAGCAAGGCTTATAAAGGCTCTGCTAAGTTTTTTATTAGTTAAGTTAAGGATACTCAAAATGAACAAAATTATCGCTGCTTTGGTTGCTGGTTTCTTCGCTGTTGGCGCTTTCGCTGCTGCTTCTGCTCCTGCAGCTGCAACATCTGGTGCTAAAGTAGCTGCTTCTGCTGCTTCTAAAGACAAAAAAGCTGCTAAGCCAACTAAAGCTAAAGCTTCTAAAGCTAAAGCTGCTGCTTCTACAGCTTCTAAAGCATAATATTCGTTTCTAACGATTATTTATACGCCCGCTTATGCGGGCGTTTTGCTTTGTTACACATCTCTTTACAGCTATTTTTCCTTAATTACACTATAGTATTTAAAAATTCAATTCATTTGCCTTGCCTCAATTTAACAATTTTGCCATGAAACCAATATTTAATTCATTTTTAAATACGATTAGAAGATCAATATTTCAGCTTAGCTTCAACTTTAGTATAGCAAGCTCCATAGGATTTAGTTTATTCTCAATCCCTGTTGCTGGCTATACGCAAGATGGCCCACAGCTCGATTTACCAAGAGTAAGTCTTCAAGCTGGCATGCATCGTATAGAAGCACAGGTTGCTCAATCGGGACTTGAAAAACAAATTGGACTCATGTTTAGGAAATCAATGCCCGCTCACGAGGGCATGCTATTTATATTTCCAGAAGCGACAAAACAATGTTTTTGGATGAAAAACACCGAATTACCTCTTACCGCTGCTTTTATTGCAGATGACGGCACTATAGTTAATTTAGAAGACATGAAGCCACAAACCCTTGACCCTCACTGCTCAAAAAAGCCTGTGCGCTATGTACTTGAAATGAATTTAGGTTGGTTTCAAGCAAAAAATATTAAAGCAGGCTTTCAATTAAAAGGTTCGCCTTTTCAGCCATAACTCCAAGCGATAAAAATCAAAAAAAATCCAACTCAAAAATAAATTGAAGTTGGATGATGGATGAATGCCAGCAGAGTTGCTGGCATTAGTTGGAGGCTTAATTAAGCGAAATTCTTTTCTGCGAATTCCCAATTAACCAAATTAGCCAAGAAAGTTTCAACAAATTTTTGGCGTAAATTACGGTAGTCAATGTAATAAGCATGTTCCCATACGTCAACTGTTAATAAAGCAGTGTCGGCAGTAGTTAAAGGTGTACCTGCAGCGCCTGTATTAACAATATCAACAGAGCCGTCAGCCTTTTTAACCAACCAAGTCCAACCAGAGCCGAAATTACCTACTGCAGACTTCACAAATGCTTCTTTAAAAGCATCAAAAGAGCCCCATTTTGCATTAATTGCGTCAGCTAAGGCACCAGTAGGTGTACCGCCACCGTTTGGCTTCATACAATTCCAAAAGAATGTGTGATTCCAGATTTGAGCTGCGTTGTTATAAACACCACCACTTGATTTTTTAATAATTTCTTCCAAAGACATGGATTCAAATTCAGTGCCTTTTTGTAAGTTGTTTAAGTTAACAACATAAGCATTGTGATGTTTACCATGATGAAACTCGAGTGTTTCTTTAGAATAATGTGGGGCTAGTGCATCAATTGCAAAGGGCAAGGCGGGTAAGGTATGTTCCATAAGATTCCTTTAGTAAAAAAACAATTGGTTAGTAGAATTTGAAAAGAAGAAAACTTGCATCTTACTCGAAACGAGCGATAGTAATACGATTCGTACCGCACTACCAGTGTTGATGGCACTATATTGCAGGTTTATTCATCATCAAACCACTCAAAAAACATGCAAGTCTAATTGTAGTGGCTTAATAAGACCCCCACTAATTTCAGGACTATTTTTTAAATTACAAGGCTCAAAAAAATAAAACCAATGATTTTTTACAGTCACTGGTTTTTTTGCTTGGTCAACTTAACAGTGGCTATATTTTAAAAACGTCCTACTAAATTAAAATAAAAGCCTTTGGTTTTATAACTTAACTGGGTTAAATCGGCACTAAAGTCGGTGAAGTTATAACCCACTCCTAC
>JALQUL010000458.1 GCA_023260735.1 Limnohabitans sp.
GGTAGCTGCCGTCACGGCACCGATCAAGGAACCGCCCGGAGATCTGGTCGAGGGTCAAGCACACTGGCGACGTGCTGTCCCGCTCAAGGGTAAAAATCGACATGCCCCAGTCGCCTGGCTCGTGCTGGTCCACCAAATAATTGTCCGCAGTGTCCTTGTCATAGTAGCAGATTGTGGTGGCCGTGAAAAATTTCACGAAGTCTTTCAAGTTCATGAAGAAGATGCCGTCATCTTTGTTCTCGCAATTCACTTGAGCACGTGTCTTAAGGGTCCACTTTTTGGATTTGTCGGACCAATCTCCGCTCCACTCTTTCATGCCGTATGGGTTACGCACCTTCAGGAGTCTCTCAATGCTCATGTCCGCTTGCGTTACTTCTTTGACGCCAATCAGTGTGTAAGCGTGGCAGTCTGCCAAGCCGGATGCAAAATAATCACAAACTCTCCTCTCGCCGACTGTGGTTGTGCTTTTAATCGAGGCCCCCAATCAAGCGCTGCTACAGTGATAATTTCTTCAAATTGCTTGGTAAGTTCTCTAGCTGCGGTTACCAGTCTTTGATTAAAAACTGCCAAATCATCCGCTAAAGCTTGAATACGATGTGGTGCCTCTAAAAAAATAACCGGGTAACTTGAGCTTGCCAATTGTTCTAATCGAGTTTGTCTTTGTTTACTGGAGTTAGGTAAAAAACCTTCAAATAAAAACCCTCCCTCCTCTACGACTCCAGCTGCACACAAAGCCGTAATCACACTACTAGGACCTGGCAATGGCATCACTCTAAATCCAGCCTTTCTTACCCAATGAACTAGTTTGGCACCTGGGTCACTAATGGCCGGTGTGCCAGCATCACTCACGTAAACCACTCGCTCTCCAGCCGTTAAGCGGTTAATAATATCTTGTGCAGCAGATGTCTCATTATGTTGATGCAAGGCCACTAAGTTACTTGCACCTTTGGAGGCTAAGCCGTAAGCTCTTAATAATTGCCCTGTATGCCGAGTATCTTCACAAGCTATGGCATCTGCCAAATCAAGCACATGCAGAGCTCGCAAACTAATATCAGCCAAATTGCCAATCGGAGTGGCGACTAAATACAAACAGGAGTCCGGATAATTTTGGTGCTGACACACACCTCGAGCCGCCTCAAGCGCAGGTAAAAAAGATGAATTCAAAAATTACTCCAAAAGTTTTACAACCCAAAAAAACAAGCCGTCCTAATACGAAAGACTTAGGCGACAAAGGCGAAGCTATTGCCTTAACTTTTTTACTGACAAACGGCCTAAGCCTAGTACAAAAAAACTATAAAACCCCCGGCCGTGGGGGCGGTGAAATTGATCTTATTATGAAAGATGGAGACAACACTCTTGTTTTTGTAGAGGTGAAAAAAAGAAAATCTCTACGACATGGCGGTGCAGCAAGTAGCATAACCTTAATCAAACAAAAAAGAATCAGTAAAGCGGCCCTTATCTATTTAATGGATTTTACTCACCTACCGGCCTGTCGTTTTGATGTTGTATTGGTTGAACCAGCTATCACTTGGATAAAAGCGGCATTTGAGCTTGCCGAAATCCAAACATAAAACAACTTCCTGTTACTATTGACTATCAATCTTTCTAATTTGAATAGAAGTTCTTGATGCACAATAACAAATATAAATTAGATTGGTTTTCAATTAATCCAAATTGTGAAGGGAGGGTAAAATGTTGTCATTAACTAACTTGCTGCCCCGTTCATTTAAAAGGTATTATCTCCACCATGTTAGAGCAAAGAATCCATCAACACTTCATTGAAAGTGCCGATTTAAAATATCAATCAGCGCAAGCATTAAGCAAACCAATATCCGACGGTATAGCGGCCTTTATGGCATGTATTACAGGTGGCGGTAAGATTCTTGCTTGTGGAAACGGTGGTTCAGCAGCAGATGCGCAGCATTTTGCTGCTGAACTGGTAGGTCGTTTTGAACGGGAACGCCCAGAACTACCAGCGATCGCTCTGACAACTGATAGCTCTATATTAACGGCGATTGCCAATGATTATGATTTTAATCAAATTTTTTCGAAACAAGTGCGAGCCCTAGGTCAGCCGGGCGATGTTTTATTAGCTATTTCAACCAGTGGCAACTCAAAAAACATATTACAAGCAATTGAAGCAGCTCATGCTAGAGACATGATTATTATTGCGCTAACCGGCAAAGGTGGTGGCCAAATAGGAAAGATTTTGCGGGAAACAGATGTGCACGTTTGTGTGCCGCATGATGTCACCGCACGTATCCAAGAGGTTCATTTATTAGTTCTTCATTGTTTATGTGACGGTATTGATTTTGAGTTATTAGGTGAAAAGGATATTTCCAATGAAGATTAATCAACATAACTTCCCATCAAAATTCACTTTAAGCTTGTTGCTTGTGGCTTTGTTATCGGGATGTGCAGCCGCTGTGGTGGGTACCGGTATTGCAGTTGGAGCCATGGTAGCAACCGATAGAAGAACTTCAGGTGCTCAACTAGAAGATGAGACCATCGAACTAAAAAGTAGTAATGCTATTAAAAGCGCTTTAGGTGATAAAGCACATGTCAATATTACGAGTTATAACCGCAGAGTTTTATTAACTGGCGAAGTAAGTTCAACCAACGATAAAGTATTGGTTGAAAAAACTGTTATTAAAATTGAAAATGTACAAAGTATTGTCAATGATATTGCCGTCATGCCAGCTAGCAGCTTAACTCGTCGCTCTGAAGACGCTGTAATTACCACTAAAATTAAAGCCTCTTTACTCGAAACGAATGGCATACAAGCTAACGCAATTAAAGTGGTAACCGAACGTGGTATCGTTTATTTATTAGGTAAAGTAACACCCGGCGAGCTAGAAAATGCCACCAAAATTGCCAGAGGTGTTTCAGGCGTGGAAAAAGTAGTCAGAGTCGCTGAAGTAATTCCAGGTAACTAATAAAACTGCTCTTCGGCGAATTATTAAGCCTTCTAAGCAAAAAAACCGTCTTCACAGACGGCTTTTTTCTGTATTTATTTTAAGCGTTTAATTAAACTAGAGGTATCCCAGCGATTTCCGCCCATCGCTTGCACTTCACTATAATACTGATCCACCAACTTGGTAAGTTCTACTTTGGCGCCAATTTTATTGGCCTGCTCAAAGACCAAACCTAAGTCTTTTCGCATTAAATCAACCGCAAAACCAAAATCAAACTTATTGGCCACCATCGTTTTACCACGGTTTTCCATTTGCCAACTTTGTGCAGCGCCTTTGCTAATAACATCTAAAACTAAATTAGCATCAAGGCCCGCTTTTTCTGCAAAGGCCACGCCTTCGCTAAGTGCTTGTACCAAACCAGCAATACAAATTTGATTGACCATTTTGGTGGTTTGACCAGCGCCAACATCGCCCATTAAAGTCACCGCTCTAGAAAAAGCCATGGCAACCGGTTGAATGAAGTTAAACGTTTCTGGACTTGCACCGCACATAACAGTTAACACCCCATTTTGCGCACCAGCTTGACCACCAGAAACGGGTGCGTCAACCAAGGCCAAAGATAAACTTTGAGCGACTTGATGAAGTTCTTTTGCCACTTCAACTGAAGTGGTACTGTGATCCACTAAAACAGCACCTGGTTTCATAGCCATAAAAGCACCATTACTTAATCTACTATTGTCTGTCTGAAGGGTGCCTAAACAGACATCTCTGAGTGCTGCATCGTTACCGACACAAGTAAAAACTATTTTTGCATTGGCTACAGCCGCAGCCGGAGTTTTAGCGTCTTGTACATTAAAACTAGAATACTCATTCATCCAAGCTTGTGTTTTTTTAATATCACGGTTGTAGACATGAACCCTATGGCCTGCTTTTGCCAAGTGTCCAGCCATGGGATATCCCATCACACCAAGACCTAAAAAGGCCACATCTAAGCGCTGAGAAACAGGTAAGGGAGTAGATTCAAGCATGCTGAGTTCTTTCAATTAATAAATTTTTAGCTATTTTATGACGAGCTTGGTCAATTCAGTCATAGGATAAAAATAATGCACCGTGCAAAAATACATCGAATGCATTTCAAAACACCCGCCGTTTTACAAATCAATTCAAAATTGATAATTCAACTGCTATTATGCCAATACAGCCTTCAATATTCTCAACTAAAAGTATCGATATTCCCAAGAAAACCATCGCTTTTACATAAGATGAAGTTTTTCTGTCCCTTCGTTAAAGTCAGAAGACTTAGCCCTGTTACTCTCTGTTTTAATCAGTAAACGCAAATCGTTCACAGAATCGGCATAGCGTAAAGCTTCGCTGTAACTAATGACGCTAGTTTCGAAAAGTTCAAATAAAGATTGATCAAATGTTTGCATTCCTTGTGCACGGCCTTTTTTCATGACTCCTTTAATGTCACCAACTTGGCCTTTGGCGATTAAATCTGAAATAAATGGTGTGTTAAACATAATTTCAGAAGCCAAAGCACGACCTTCTGTATCTTGCATATTGACCAAACGTTGACCAATCATACCCACCAAATTCATCGATAAATCTTGTAAGACCTGAGATTTTCTTATTTCTGGGAAAAAATCAATAATACGGTCAATGGCTGAGTTACAGCTATTGGCATGCAAAGTGGCTAAACATAAATGGCCTGTATTAGAGATGGCAATAGCATGCTCCATACTTTCTTTATCTCTAATTTCACCCATTAAAATCACATCAGGAGCTTGCCGTAATGAGTTTTTTAATGCGGAGGCCCAATCTTCAGTATCAATTCCTATTTCTCGTTGCGTCACAATACAATTTTTGTGCGCATGAATAAATTCAACAGGGTCTTCTACCGTTACGATGTGACCATAAGAGTGTTGATTTCGGTAATCAATTAAAGCGGCCAGGGTAGTCGATTTACCTGAGCCAGTTGCTCCCACCACAATACATATCCCTCGCTTAGCCATTGCTAATTGTGATAATACTGGTGGAAGACCTAGAGCTTGCAAGTTGGGGATATGATCAGGTATTCGGCGTAATACCAAGCCCACTTTGCCTTGGGTAAGATGGGCATTCGCTCTGAAGCGACCTAAAGCATTGGCTGACACTGCAAAATTACACTCTTTGGTATGCTCAAAAGTGGCAATCTGCCTATCGGTCATAAGCGCCCTTGCTAATGCCATGGTTTGATGCTCATCAAAACCTCTTTGGCTTAATTTAGTGAGCTTACCATTGACTTTAATAGCGGGTGGAAAGTCAGCGGTAATAAATAAATCACTCGCCCCACGTTCTTGGCTAATCACCATTAAATCTTGAATTAATTTGCTTGCTTGTTGACGGTCCATGGGATTTTTAAGCGTAATAAAATGAAGGTATAACAATCAAGTCTAGGAGATTTAAGTTAACCAAAATTGGCTGGAATTTTTGCCCTAGATTTGGCTTCAAAAATATTCACTTGATTTTTCTTTACCAACTCAAGCAAACACTGGTCAAGGGTCTGCATGCCTTCATTGGTACCCGTTTGAATGGCTGAATACATTTGTGCAACTTTTCCTTCGCGAATTAAATTCCGAATCGCACTAGTACCGACCATGATTTCATGAGCGGCCACTCGCCCAGTACCTGCTTTATTTTTAAGCAGGGTCTGAGAAATAACCGCCTCTAAAGATTCGGAAAGCATAGAGCGCACCATTTCTTTTTCATCGGCTGGAAACACATCAATAATACGATCAATGGTTTTCGCCGCACTTGAGGTATGCAAGGTACCAAAAACTAAATGTCCTGTTTCGGCTGCAGTTAACGCTAATCGAATCGTTTCTAAATCACGCATTTCGCCCACTAAAATAGCATCTGGGTCTTCGCGTAAGGCGGACTTTAAAGCAGCTGCAAAACTATGGGTATGCACCGATACTTCTCGTTGATTGACCAAACATTTTTTTGACTCATGCACAAACTCTATAGGGTCTTCTACGGTTAATATATGACCATGCTCGGTTTCATTGAGATAATTCACCATAGCGGCTAAAGTAGTGGATTTTCCAGAACCCGTAGGCCCAGTCACTAATACTAAGCCCCTTGGTTTTAGTGCTAACTTTGCAAATATAGGTGGTGCATTTAACTCCTCTAGGGTTAACACCTTAGATGGAATGGTACGAAAAACTGCACCAGGACCTCTTTGATGATTAAACGCATTCACTCGAAATCTAGCCAAACCATTTATTTCAAATGAAAAGTCAATTTCTAAAAACTCTTCATAAAATTTACGCTGGGTGTCACTCATGATGTCGTAAACCATGTCATGAACCTCTTTTGCATCAAGGGCGGGCAAGTTAATGCGTCGTACATCGCCATGCACTCGAATCATGGGAGGTAATCCAGCTGATAAATGCAAGTCAGATGCTTTATTTTTTACGCCAAATGCGAGTAATTGAGATACGTCCATTTATTCTTCACTTTTGTTTTACTATGCCATTATGACGACTATTGAACAACGAATCCAAAATGTACAACAACGAATTGAAAAATGCTGTCAAAATTGTGGAAGAGAAGCGACTGAAGTGAGACTTTTAGCCGTTTCAAAGACCTATAATAGTTCTTGTATTGAAACAGCTATGCTAGCAGGTCAATACGCTTTTGGTGAAAATTATGTTCAAGAAGGTGTTGAAAAAATTCAACTTTTAACTCATTATAAAAAAACCAGTCCACTCCAATGGCATTTTATTGGACCTTTGCAAAGTAATAAGACAGCACTTGTCGCAGAAAATTTTGATTGGGTGCACAGTATTGACCGATTCAAAATCGCACAACGTTTAAGTGCGCAGCGGCCCGTTCACCTGCCCCCTTTACAAATTTGTTTGCAAGTCAATACTGATGCTGGCCCCAACAAATCAGGTGTGCATGTGAGCGAAGTAATCGAATTGGCAAAGGCTGTAGCAGAACTCCCACAAATCACCTTAAGAGGATTAATGGCTATACCTGAGCCTTACCCTTCTTACCAAGAAACTCTCACAAGCCATTTATTATTAAAAACGATTTTTAATGAC
>JALQUL010000008.1 GCA_023260735.1 Limnohabitans sp.
AAACAAGCCGCCAATTGGCAACCGTAAACGAGCAAGCGCAACAAAATTTAAAAGAAATAATGGGCTTGGTGAATCGATTAAAAAATCAAAAAAGAGATGATAAAAACAATCTTGATGCAAGAGATGAATATTAAAATCAAAAAAGTGTATAGTGATTTGGCATATAGGCTCACAAAACAGTTGGAGTAAAACTCTGGTCTTGGATTTTGCAGGTTCAACTACTTACTGATTTTTCTTGAGCTTATCTTAATCAAATGATCAATCTTTAACACCTATTGGCTGTGTTTGAGTCATGTCTTCTATGGAATGCAATTGAAGCTCATATTACTCCCATTAAAACTTTAAAGACCAGGCCAGGCGGCTACATGCATACCAAATACTAGAAAAGGCTTAACAAAACTTATTAAACACAAACACACTATATTAATGCAACAAAAAAGCCCTAAATGCTTTCGCACTTAGGGCTTTGATATTTTTAAACTTGGCGGAAGCGGTGAGATTCGAACTCACGGAAGGCTCACACCTTCGGCGGTTTTCAAGACCGCTGGATTAAACCACTCTCCCACGCTTCCATTTGGTTAGAGGCATATTGTAGTCTATTTTTAGCCTAATTTTTACCTCTTTTAAAAATTGCTAGTTTTTTTCTTGGCCCAATTTAATAAGCCCCGTACTAAGCGCTGTGCCCAACACGGTTATAAGGCCGCATCCCACCATCCACAGGGTTACTTTTTCGTTTAACAGCACCACGCCATACATCATGGCAAAAACGGGTATTAAAAAAGTAACCGTTAAAGATTTGGCGGGGCCAACTTGGCCAATAATCCTAAAATACAAAACATAGGCCAAAGCCGTACAAATAACACCTAGTGCCACTACGCTAGCCCAGGCGGCATTACTTGGCATGGTCGTAGGCCAACTTAGTGCACAAGGCACTAATAAAACCAAACTGGCGCCAATTTGACTACCTGCAGCACTGGCTAATGGGTTCACTTGGCTTAAATAACGCTTGGTTAAGCTGCCAGCTAAGCCATAACAAATAGCAGCACCCAAGCAAGCCAATACGGCAATACCAGAACCGCCCTCTTTAAAATTAGCGGCCTCGCCTGTTAATAAGGCAATTCCAATAAAGCCTAATAACAAGCCCACAATACGGGTTGCACTTAATTTGTCTTTTAACCAAACCCAGGCAATTACTGCACCAAACAAAGGTACTGTCGCATTTAGTATAGCAATTAAACCAGTATTAATATGCCTTACTGCATAAGCAAATAGCGCAAACGGTAAGGCAGAATTAACTATGCCAATTAAAAAGGTCGCTTTCCAATGCTGTTTTAAATCTTGCATTAAACCCATTAATTGCACCAATACTATTAACACAATAGCGGCTACAGTTACACGCATTGCAGCGGTGGCCAAAATTCCAAACTCTGGGCTGGCAATATGGGTTAATAAAAATGATGCACCCCAAATTGCACCCAACAACACAAATTCAAATGGCCAAGTTTTTTTCAAAATTTCTCTCTCTTATGGTTTTAGTTTTAAGCTTTTTGCTCTAGTAATAATAATGCTTTTTTACGCTCTAGGCCGCCCGCATAACCAGTTAATGCACCATTTTTACCCACTACTCTGTGGCAAGGCACAATTAAACTAATTGGGTTTTTTCCAACGGCGGCTGCAACCGCTCGGTAGGCTTTTGGTTTACCAATTTGTATAGCTAAATCACTATAGCTTACTGTATGACCTGCATGAATACTAAGTAATTGTTGCCATACCAATTGCTCAAATTCTGTGGCCTTTGGAAACTCTATTTCATGCATCCAATTAAACTCATCTATACCCATGCATTTGCCTGCAAAATAGTTTTCTAGACTAGTTTTAATGCGATCAAAAACTGTGTGGGTATCGTCAAAACTCCAGCTGCTAGCATCAACTTCAGCGAGTTCTTTTGCTGCTGCTAAATCATCTTCACACTTTTTAAAAGCCCGATATCCAGCAATGACAGGACCTAACTGGGCATATCGATT
>JALQUL010000386.1 GCA_023260735.1 Limnohabitans sp.
GTCCCCAAGTACCCGCTTTGTAGGGACGTGGGCCAGTGGAGTCATTTTTCCAGAATTGTAAAATAGGTTCCACCCAGCGCCAGGCCGCTTCTTGCTCATCGCGTCGGACAAATAAATTTAATCGGCCATCAATTACATCTAATAACAAACGCTCGTAAGCACCAACGCGCTCGTTACCAAAACGTTTGTCAAAATCAAGATCCAATTGAACTGGACTTAAGGATGGGTTACCATGAGTGATTTCATGGCGATTATGCAAACCTTGCGCTAATAAATGCAATTGCAAACCGTCTTTGGGTTGTAGGTTAATAACTAATCGATTAGCCGCACCTAAGGCAGTAGGGTAAATTGCATGCGGAGTTGGTCTAAAGTTAATTACAATATGACCATCGTTGGCAGCCAAGCGTTTGCCGGTACGAATAAAAAATGGTACACCTGCCCAACGCCAGTTAGCAATTTCCGCTCTGAGTGCTACATAAGTTTCGGTAGTGCTGTTTGGTGCGACACCGGTGGCTTGTAAATAACCAGGTACTTTTTCACCGTTGACCATGCCCTCTACATATTGACCACGCACTACATGTTCGCTCAGAGTTTGCAATGTCCAGGGTTTTAAAGAGCGTAAAACTTTGAGTTTTTCGTCACGAATAGCATCTGCGTGGGCGTTGATAGGTGGCTCCATGGCAATCGCACATAACAATTGCAAAGCATGGTTTTGTACCATATCGCGCAATGCTCCAGTGTTGTCATAAAACGCACCACGCTTATCAACACCCAAGTTCTCGGAAAGGGTAATTTGAATATTCGCAATATTTTCACGACGCCATAAGGGTTCAAAAAAGGCATTACCAAAACGCAGCGCCAATAAGTTTTGAACAGAAGGTTTGCCTAAATAATGATCAATACGGAAAATTTGATTTTCGTTTAGAACTTTGCTGACTGCATCGTTAATAGTGCGGTTAGACGCTAAATCGGAGCCCAAAGGTTTTTCTAGTACAACTCTAGTGTTGGGGCCGTTTAGACCCGCTTCTGCAATTTGCTCACAGACTTTGGTAAACAAAGCTGGTGCAGTGGCCAAATACATAATGAGTACATTGGCATTGCGTTCTTTGACATTGTTTGCCAAGGCTTGGTAGTCTTGTGGATTAGATAAATCCATGCGTTGATAAAACAATAATTGGCAAAAACGCTCGAATTCGTCGGTGCTTGGGCGTTTATCAATACTCACTTCATCAAAACGAGCGCTAATTAAATTGCGGTATTGCTCGTTGGTGTGGTTGTCGCGGGCAACGCCAATAATTCGACCCCCTTCAGGCAAACTACCGTGCCTAAAAGCCTGAAAAAGAGCAGGCATTAATTTGCGCCATGCAAGGTCACCTGTACCACCAAAAATAATAAGATCAAAGCTCATGGGGATGTTTTATTGGAGATGAAGAATAAATGAAATGTAATTTAATTACAAAAAAAATGCAATATTTTTCTGAAAAACAATTAGAATTAATGCAAAATCAAGCCAAAAATAGGTTTTTTTGGTAACTAGGTTACTTAATAAGGGTTGTTTAGCATGAATCAAACATCAGCATCTACTTCGCAACAGCATGTATTAGCATGGGCTCAATTACAAGATTTAGCAGAGCAAAAAAAGACAAAAATAGACTTAAGAGACTTATTTGCTAATGATGCACAGCGCTTTGAAAAATTAAAAATAAACGCTCCTTATTTGTGGGCCGATTTATCTAAAAATTTAGTCGATGATGCTATTTGGCAAGCCCTTTTACAATTAGCACATAGCAGTGGTGTAGAGGACGGTAGGGTAGCAATGTGGGCAGGCGATCACATCAACAACACTGAAGACCGTGCGGTTATGCATTTTTTATTGCGCAGTCCTGCCAATGCCGTATTAGCCAATGACAAGGTCAAACAAGCCCATGCTTTAGTACATGGCACTTTAAACCCAATGTTGGCTTTTGCCGAAAAAATTCGTGCCAATAGCCAGATGACCGATGTGGTCAACATTGGCATTGGTGGATCCGATTTAGGCCCCTTAATGGCTACTATTGCACTTAATGATTTTGCCACTACAGGCAAGCGCATGCATTTTGTATCGAATGTAGATGCCCATGAAATTAACCGTGTTTTAAAACCATTAAATCCAAATAACACCTTGGTATTGGTGGCCTCTAAAACTTTTACTACGGCCGAAACCATGGCCAATGCACAAACCGCCAAA
This sequence comes from Limnohabitans sp., assembly GCA_023260735.1. Classification (GTDB taxonomy): domain Bacteria; phylum Pseudomonadota; class Gammaproteobacteria; order Burkholderiales; family Burkholderiaceae_C; genus JALQUL01. The sequence continues at coordinate 2,228 of JALQUL010000386.1, forward strand.
GCTTGGTTTGAAGCCAATGGAGGCACAGAAATTGCCGAACATTTTGTAGGTTTAACCACTAACTTAGAAGCTGCTGCACAGTTTGGAATAAGCACTACATTTGGTTTTTGGGATTGGGTGGGCGGACGTTATTCGATGTGGTCGGCGATTGGATTGTCATTGGCTATTGCCATTGGATCGGATAATTTTAAAGCCATGTTAAAAGGCGCTCATGAAATGGATGAGCATTTTAAAAATGCACCATTAGAAAATAATTTGCCGGTGGCTTTGGCTTTATTAGATGTTTGGTATCGCAACTTTATGGGTTTTACCAGCCGCTCGGTAGCACCCTACCATAGTGCTTTGGCTAGGTTTCCAGCCTACTTGCAGCAACTAGAAATGGAAAGCAATGGCAAACGTGTGGACCGTCATGGCAAGCCATTAAGTTATGGCACCAGTGGTGTGGTCTGGGGCGAGCCCGGCACCAATGGCCAACATGCTTTTTTCCAGATGTTGCACCAAGGAACCGATGTCGTGCCAGTAGAGTTTATTGGTGTGAAGCACCCTAGCCACCACATTGCCGGACACCACACCCAATTATTGGCCAATATGCTGGCGCAAAGCCAAGCGCTTATGTTAGGCCAAGAAGGCGATGGTGGTGCCCGCTTCTTCCCCGGTAACCGCCCCAGCACCACTTTTGTACTTGATCGTTTAAGCCCAGAATCTTTTGGTGCTTTAGTGGCCTGTTATGAACACCGGGTGTTTGTAGCCGGTTTAATTTGGAACATTAATAGCTTTGACCAATGGGGCGTAGAACTAGGTAAAGTGCTAGCCAAAAACATTGCCAAATCATTAGAGACCGGTGACACCCAAGGTTTAGATGCGTCTAGTGCGGGATTGGTGGCGGCTTTGCGTGCTTGATCTTGAGATGAAATAATTAGCGTTAGCTGGTGTTGTAAAAGCGATAGCTGGTTAAAAGGCTCCAACTCATAAAGTGGTTGGGGCTTTTTTACCTTTTACCCTAGCCACCACCCCCATATCCCGTTAAAATCATCCATTGTTAAACCGCGCAGCCAGTGGGTTTTTGTTTTAACTCACACTATTTTTTTATTAAAGGCGGTTATGTCTGCACAAAGTTTTATTCCCGGTAAAGATTCATCTCTAGAGGCCACCATTGATATTATGCAAACCCGTTTGCAAAACATGGGGTTTTTTATAGAGGAAAAAAGTTGGTTGAATCCGGTAGATGGTATTTGGTCGGTGCATGTGCGCGACCGTGATTGTCCAATTTTATTTACCAATGGTAAGGGTGCCACTCGGCTGGCTTGCTTAGCTAGCGCGCTAGGTGAATTTTTTGAGCGCTTAGCCACCAATTATTTTTGGACTCATTTTTATTTGGGTCGTGAAATTGCGAATCAAGATTTTGTCCATTACCCGAACGAAAAATGGTTTGATGTGCCAGAAGATGGTAGTTGGCCAGAAGGTTTGCTGAATGAAAAACTGCATGCTTTTTATAACCCCGACGCTTCAATTGATGCCATTAATTTAGTCGAATTTAACTCTGGCAATGACGAGCGCGGTATTTGTGCCATTCCTTATAAGTGTTTACGAGACGATTCTATTGCCTACATACCTGTCAATATTATTGGCAACTTATATGTGAGTAATGGCATGTCGGCGGGTAATACTGCCCCAGAAGCACGAAATCAGGCCTTATCAGAACTTTTTGAACGTTATATTAAGGGCCGTATTATTGCAGAAGGTATTTGTTTACCCGATGTGCCAGAGGCGGTAATTAATCGCTTTCCAAAAATTGCGCAAAGCATTGCTTTATTGCGCCAAGCTGGTTTTGGTATTTTAGTCAAAGACGCTTCTTTAGGTGGGCAATTCCCGGTCATGAATGTGACCTTATTAAACCCTCAAGATCAAGGTTGTTTTGCTAGTTTTGGTGCTCATCCCCGTTTCGAAATTGCCCTAGAGCGCGCTTTAACCGAGTTATTGCAAGGTCGTGCATTAGATTCGTTAAGCGATTTCCCACCGCCAACTTTTGACCTAGAAGAAGCGGCAAGTTCTACCAATATTGAAATTCATTTTGTGGATTCAAGCGGCGTTATTCATTGGAATTTTTTAAGTGAAAAACCCAATTATGTATTTGTCGATTGGAATTTTTCTAACACCACTCAAGCCGATTATGAATGGTCGGTGCAAGCCGTACACGATATTGGTTTTGATATTTATGTCGCTGACTTCGAGCACTTGGGAGTTTACGCTTGCCGTATTTTAGTACCCGGTATGTCAGAAATTTATCCAGTCGATGATTTAGACAACGAGAACAACAGCATTGCTAATCCAATGCGTGAAGCTATTCTGAATTTAACCGATTTAGACAACGAAGAATGTGCCGACTTATTGGCTACTTTAAATGAATCTAATTTAGCCGATCAACGTTTGGTGGCAGCATTAATTGGCATGGTGCCCGATGCTGGCACCTTATGGGCCGATTTACGGGTAGGCGAATTAAAAACACTTCTAGCCTTAGCAATTGGTGATCAGGAAGCCACTCTAGAGGGTTGTGAATGGATTAGGCATTTTGATCAAATACCGGCAACACGACGAATTGTATATGCCTGTATTGAAACCTTAGAGCAATTAAGTGACCTAGGTGATACCGCGCCGTATTTAAGCAATATGCGTCAATTGTATGGTGCTACAGCCCTTAAACAAGCACAGGCACTGCTAATGCAAACCGATAGATTTATGGGAATTTCTGCTCCTGGCCTAGAAATGGTGGGTTGTGAAATGCATCAAAAATTGTGGCAGGCCTACGAAAAAGTGCAAATTAAGAAGCGTCAATTTGCCGTTTAGTCAGAGGCCATAAAAAGTAGCGCCAATCCAAGCTTGTTTTAATTACAAGATTGGATTGGAGCAGTTGGATAATTCTAAGGCTTCATCCTTAATTCTAAGCGTAAAGCCAACAAAACAAGGGCTTACATTAAGATGCATTTTTACGCCAACTCTTGGCCCAATTCTTTGGCACGTAAATAAGCTGCATTTACCCCTTGGTGTATCGCCTCTGGCATTTTTTCTGCTTGCATAGTGGTAATGGCCGCATAGGTAGTGCCACCTTTTGACGTCACTTGTTGCCGCAGCTCTTGTAGGTTGGCGGTGCTTCTAAGGGCTAATTCGGTGGCTCCTTGCAAAGTAGCAAGGGTTAATTGTTTGGCTTGATCAGCTGTTAAACCTAATTTTTCTCCGGCTTCTATCATGGACTGAGCAAATAAAAAGACATAGGCAGGGCCAGAGCCCGATACCGCAGTCACTGCGTCAATTAGGTTTTCTTGCGCTACCCAAATAGATTGACCCAAGGTGGCAACAATTTCAGAGATCCATTGTTTTTGGGCTTCAGTCACACTGCTAAGGGCCACTAAACCCGTCATGCCTAAACCAATTAAAGCAGGGGTATTGGGCATGGCTCTAATCAGTTGTTGGCTTTGCAAACTGCTAGCCATGGTGCTTAAGGTAATGCCTGCGGCAATACTTAAATGCAAGGGCTGTGCTAAATAGGGCAAGGTGAGCTCTGCCGCTTCTTTAAAGACTTGCGGCTTGACTGCCCAAATTACTAAGTTGGCACTTTGTAAAACCGAGTTGGCTTTATCAAATACCTGCACACCAAATTCACTGGCAAGTGATTGGCGATTAGATTCGTTGGGTTCAATTACCAAAATATGCTGTGCATTAAAACCATTTTTGCAAAGACCACCCACCATGGCTTTAGCCATATTTCCGCCACCAATAAAAGCAATGATTTGTTGATTCATAAATAGTTAAAATAAAAAAATAATAAATTCAATTGTAAGGGCCGAAGCCACCTTGTTAGAGCTGCTTACGAAAGCGAGTGACAACGTACTTGTTGTACGGCTTTATCCCAATCATGCATGGCTTGCAAAGCTTGGTCACGGCTCATGAGGGGTTCAAAACAACGATCAAGTTGCCAATACTGTTGTAACTCTTGGGTGTTTTGCCAAATACCTGCCCCTAAGCCTGCTAAATAAGCAGCCCCCATGGCAGTGCTCTCGGTAATTTTTGGTCGCAACACAGGGACTCCTAAAAGGTCGGCTTGGAATTGCATTAAAAAAGAGTTAGCACTTGCCCCGCCATCTACTTTTAATTGGCTTAAAACCTGCCCACCCGATTGCACTGCATCTAGGTTCATGGCATTGACTAGGGCGGTGGTTTGCAAGGCAATACTTTCTAGAGCGGCTCTGGCAATATGCGTTTTATGGCTGCCTCGGCTTAAGCCCACAATAGCAGCTTTGGCATTAGCATCCCAGTAGGGTGCTCCTAGGCCAGTAAAGGCAGGGACTAAATGCACACCGCCGTTATCGGGCACGGAAGTAGCCAAGGCTTCTACCTGATGGCTAGATTCAATAATGCCCAAACCATCTCGCAGCCACTGAATAGTGGCTCCCGCCATAAACACACTGCCCTCTAGGGCATATTGCAATTGTGAGTTATGACTGGCGGCGGCAGTGCTTAAGAGTTGATGCTGCGAACGCACGATTTGTGAGCCAGTATGCATTAGTAAAAAGCAACCTGTCCCATAGGTGTTTTTAGCCGTGCCCGCTTGCCAGCAATTTTGTCCAAAAAGGGCGGCTTGTTGGTCGCCTGCTACCCCCATAATAGGAATGGAATGACCCAACACATCTTCATGGGTTTTACCAAAAAAGCTATTAGAGGGTAAAACTTGAGGCAAAACGCTATTAGGAATTTCAAATAAATCAAGTAACTCGCTATCCCAACAAGCTTGTTTTAAATTCCACAACAAACTGCGAGAAGCGTTGCTGGTGTCCGTTACATGATGTTGGCCTTGGCTTAAGTTCCAAATAAGCCAAGCGTCTATGGTGCCAAAGGCGAGTCCACCTGATTGTGCCAAGGCTTTAGCACCAGGCACATTTTGCAGCAACCAACGCAATTTAGTACCCGAAAAATAGGGGTCTAATAAAAGCCCTGTTTTATCTTGCACCATGGCTAAGTGGCCAGCCTCTTTTAACTCTTGGCAGTAGGTCTGGGTTCTACGGTCTTGCCACACAATGGCGTTGCTAATGGCTTGGCCAGTTTTTTTATTCCAAACTACAGTGGTTTCACGCTGGTTGGTTATTCCAATGGTGGCAATTTGTTTAACCGAAATGTTGGCTTGCTCAATGACTGCCTTGATGGTGCTTAATTGATGTTGCCAAATTAAATGAGCATCATGCTCTACCCATGCGGCTTGTGGATAAATTTGAGGCAGCTCTTGCTGTGCTATTGCCACAATATGCCCCTGTCGATCGACTAACAAACTACGGGTGCTAGAAGTACCTTGGTCAAGCGCCAAAATAAAATTTTCCATAAGGGTCTCCGGGGTTTTATGTTCTTATTGACTTGGTAGATAATAATAGAAAATACAAAAAAAAATAAATAGATAACAATCGGCTTAATTTTGAAACTTTTAAAGCAAGCATTGGGCCTACTAGAGGCCAAGTGAAGTTATTTAGAACTGTGATTTTCTTTTTATTTTGATTGTTGATTTTTAACTATCTCCCCACAATACCCATTATGTCAAACCAATACACGCTGCCTTTTTTGAATGCAATCAATCTGAAGCAATTAGATGATACTTATGAGGCAGTATTTGAGTTTGAGGGGAGTGAGATTAGTTTAGATGTGAATTTTTGCACCTTCAAAGACGACGAGTTAGTGGATGTGACTTGTGTTTCTGTAGAGGTAGCAGACACATTAAAAAAGCATTTAGATCAAATTAATTTGCATTTGGCGACTGCTCAGCAAGCCATCCATAAAGATTGGCTTGAAAACCCAGAAGGGGCTTGCCGAGAATATGTAGAGCATCATAAAGAGTTTATTGATGAGCTTAAAAGTTTAAGTAAAGATGAAGTGTTTAAAAGTATTCATCCGGTGCGAATCGGCTTTTACCCAGTCGATACTTCTGAAGAGGGGGGGTATATGACGATTGACTTTACAGTAGGTACGGATTTAACCGACTATATTGTGGCGGTGTACTTAGATGAAAAGGGCCTCGTTTCTGACGTGACTTTAGAAAATTAATTACCCGATTTAGCCATCAATTAAGCTCACTCCTGTATGGGCTTGGCAGACATAAATAGTGGCTGCCTGGCCATTGGGCGCCGTATAGTGCTCTTGTACTGCAAGCTTTACTTTTTCTATTAAGTGTTCTGGCATTAAAGCCACCGCACAACCTCCAAACCCCCCCCCTGTCATTCGGGCACCTCCTGCAGGGCCAATAGCGTTTTGCAAAATGGCCACTAATTGGTCTATAGCGGGTACAGTAATTTCAAAATCATCTCGCATAGATGCATGAGACTGTGCCATTAAAACGCCCATAGTTTGAATGTCATTTAACGCAAGGGCTTTGGCAGCATCTAGGGTGCGTTGGTTCTCAGTTACGATATGTTTGGCACGTTTAAAAGTTATTTCATCTAGCTGGCCACGATTTTGTATTAAAGTGGCATAGTCAATATCGCGCAGAGCCTTTACTTGATAATGTAGAGCTGCAGCTTCACATTGCTGTCGGCGCGTATTGTATTCACTATTGACTAAACCACGTTGCACGTTGGAGTGCACAATCATGATCGCTAACTCTTCGGGTATATGCACGGCTTGAGTGTCTAGACTGCGGCAATCAATTAACAAGGCGTGATGGGCAAGGCCTTGGGCAGAAATTAACTGATCCATAATGCCGCATTTACAACCTACATATTCGTTTTCTGCACGTTGCGCCAATAAGGCCATTTGTCTGGTGCTTAAATGATTGATGGCATATAAAGATTTAAACGTTTGAGCTACTGCTACTTCTAAAGAGGCAGATGAAGACAGGCCTGCGCCTTGTGGCACATTACCTGAAATGACCAGATCAGCACCAGTCAAATCAAAGCCATCGGCTAGCAACATTTGTACTACGGCTCGAATATAGTTGGACCAAGGTTTTTCTGTAGATGGTCGAATAGACTTGGAAATCACAAACTCATCTTGTTCATTATTCATATCAAGAGCTAATACCCGAACTATTAAATCGGACCTTGGGCTGGCTGCGATCATGGTGTGATCCGC
>JALQUL010000074.1 GCA_023260735.1 Limnohabitans sp.
GTGAATCGGCTTTTTAGCTTCAAACGAGTGATTCGGCTGGGCACTGGTGTCATTAGCTGTGAAGGTAGATGACTGCAGTTGGTGGTCGTGCTGATTAGCAGGACTAGAACTTAATTCTTGTGAATTATCTGTCACTGCTAATAAAGCCACTGGTACTGCTGCCACCACTGAGGGGGTAGTGATATTGGGGTGTTTAGACTTTGCCTGATCGTTAGCGTTAGTGTTAACAGATGTGTCAGCAACTTTCTTAGCGACAGTTGCTAACGCTGGTTTTTTTTTAACGGTTGGAGTGGATGGCATTGGAGCCGTTTTTCGAATTGTCATTGATAAACCTCTAATACCCTATTATGTAAACTTTAAATGACAATACTGTGACAAAAAACAAAACATGTATCTGTTTGTCATACTTGACTTAGATCTAATGCTTTAGATACTTCTAATTGCTTGGGAGTTTTAGCAGGCACTAAAAAATCAATAAATTGTTGACCTGCTTTGTCCCAAGAGAATCGCTCTGCATGCTGGCGCGCATTCCAACGCGATATTTTCAGTGCCTTTATCCATGCCACCTTTAAATCAAGGTCCATCACTCCTCCTTGTACCTTGCTTAAGTCATCGCCCAACACTGCCAATGGGCCATCGACTGGATAGGCAGCTACTGGTGTGCCGCATGCCATAGCTTCCAACATGACCAAGCCAAATGTATCGGCTTTACTAGGAAATACTAAAACATCAGCGCTTGCATAAATTTTAGCTAATTGTGGACGGTTTAAAATACCTAACCATTTCACATTTGGATATTGAGCCTTTAAACTATTTTCCAGGGGTCCCACTCCTACTACTACTTTACTGCCGGGTAAATCCATTTTTAAAAATGCGTCAATATTTTTTTCGTATGATATTCTGCCAACAAATAAAGAAACAGGTTGGGTTTGCTCACCTAGCATGGGGTCAATAAACGCTTTTGATTGATACTGAAATAAATTAGTATCGACACCATGGGTCCAAGAACGTAAATTTTTAAAGCGCAATTTTTCTAAATGCTGATAAACATCTACTGTAGGCACCATTACACCTGAGGACGCGCTATGAAAATGTCTAAACACAATATACCCCAGCCACACTGGCAAAGCCACTGCCGCTTTTAAAATTTCCGGAAACTTGGTATGAAACGCAGTGGTAAATGCTAACTTATTTTTGATACAGTAAGCCCTTGCGGCCCATCCTAAAGGACCTTCTGTGGCGATATGAATGCAGTCGGCATTACTAGCTTGCATGATTTTAAAAACCTGTTTTTTAGGACGGATTGCCAAATCAATTCCCGCATAACCAGGACATGGACGAGTTTTAAATAAACTCGGATCTATGATTTCAACTTCATGGCCTGTTTTTTTAACATAGGATAACAACTCGACTAAAGTAGTCACCACGCCATTGACCTGTGGATGCCAAGCATCCGTAACTAATAATAATTTCATATTTCTATTCCTTGATTGTGCAAGCTTGTTGAATGCATAACAGGTCGACGAATACTGCCCAATAACTCTTCTGGTCCTGTTATTGCACTAGCTTTATTTTTTCTCTTATGTGCCTTAGTCACATAATGAGAGCTGTCAATAATTTCTAAACGACCATCAAAATGCTCGACCAAAGCAGTGAGACTTTCTACCCAGTCGCCATCATTGCAATATAGAACTCCGTCAATTTCACGGATTTCTGCCCTATGAATATGTCCACAGACTACCCCTTGGTGGCCTCTTTTTTTAGCCTCATGAGCTACTGCGTTCTCAAAGTCAGTGACATAGTTCAAGGCTTTTTTCACCTTGTGTTTCAAAAATGCAGATAATGACCAATAGGGCAATCCTAAGCGGCTTCGCATTCGATTTAAATGACGATTCACCTTCAAAGAAAACTCATACAAGTTGTCGCCTAAATAAGCCAACCACTTTACGCATTGAACCACCCCATCAAAATAATCACCGTGTATTACCCACAAACTACGACCATCGGCAGTTTGATGTGCCGCTTCTTCTAAGACTTCAATATCACCGAACTGATGACCTGTAAATGCCCTTGCAAACTCATCGTGATTACCAGGCACAAAAATGACTTTGCAACCCTTTCGAGCTCTTCTTAATAATTTTTGCAAAACGTCATTGTGACTTTGCGGCCAAAACCAACGCTTTCTTAATTGCCATCCATCAATAATGTCACCTACCAAATACAGATGATCACTCTCATGGTGTTTTAAAAATTCGAGTAATGCATCAGCTTGACAACCAGGTGTTCCTAAATGCAAATCAGAAATAAAGATGGTTCTATATTTTTTACCTGCTGGTGTATTTTTGCTAAAAGTATCGGGGACTAAAGGATCTTGAATGGGGTCTTGTACCATCCAAGTCTTTACATCTCGTAATTGGGTAAAAGTAGGTAAGCCGCTTAACATCATTAGCCTAAAAAGTGTTTTCTATAACGCTCTGGCAAATCAGCAAGTCTTGCCATAATGGGCAGGTCTGCCGTATTAAA
>JALQUL010000079.1 GCA_023260735.1 Limnohabitans sp.
GTAGTCTTTGTTATTTTCAGCCATATTGATTTCTTATGTGTTGAGGTTAATTTAAATAGTGTTTCACGTGAAACTAGATGCGCATTGGCATTACCACGTATTTGTAATCTTGATCATTTGGAAAAGTGACCAAACAGCTACTGTTTGCATCAGCAAAAGAGAAAATCACTTCTGTGCTGTTGATGTTGTTTAATACATCAATGAGGTAAGTCACGTTGAAGCCGATATCTAATGAATCACCAGGATAATTCACTTCCAACTCTTCTTCTGCTTCTTCTTGCTCGCTGTTAGTACTAATTAAACGCAAGCTATTGTTGGCCAATACCATGCGAATACCACGATATTTTTCGTTTGAAAGGATTGAAGCGCGTTGCATTGCCAATAAAACTGTCAAGCGATCTACAGTAAAGTGGTTTTGATGGCCGACAGGAATCACACGTGTGTAGTCAGGGAATTTACCATCAATCACTTTGGTAATGAGTTTGATGTCCCCGAAAGAGAAATTCACTTGTGTTGAAGAAAGCTCAACAGTGACTTCATCATCACTGTCATCCAACAACTTAATCAACTCAACCACGGTTTTACGAGGAATGATGATTTCTTGTTTGTTGTAGTTACCTACTAATTCTGTTGAGGTAAAGCTCAAACGGTGGCCGTCTGTACCCACCACATTTAATCGATTGCCATTTACTTCAAACAAAAGACCATTTAAGTAATAACGAATATCTTGCTGCGCCATTGCAAATTCAACTTGCTTGAATAAGCGTTTTAATGTGCTTTGGCCAATGCTAATTGAAACAGTATCTGTTCCAACTGCTTTGGTCATCACTGGATAATCAACCGCTGGAAGTGTTTGTAAATTAAATTTGCTCTTACCTGCTTTTACAGTGACACGGCTATCACTTGTTGCCATGTTAATTTCTGTGTTATCTGGTAATGCGCGACAAATATCCAGCAGTTTTTTAGCTGAGATGGTAGTTGAAAGCTCACCACCAATCGCTGTATTGATGGCTAGAGATATTTGCATCTCCAAATCTGTTGCTGTGAGGACCATTTTTTCGCTATTGGCTTCTAATAACAAATTAGAAAGAATAGGTAATGTATGGCGTCTTTCAACAATACCTGAAACAGATGAAAGTGGTTTCAATAAGGTTTCGCGGTTTATTTTAATGTTCATGTTTTTAAAAACCTAAATATATATAAATCTAATAATAAATAATAATGTTCTGAAAATCTGTTGATATGTAAATTATGTTAATAAAAACAATATATTAAATATCAATCAACTTATAGTAAAACTCACTAAAAACTTGTGGATAATTTGTTGGTATTTTATACGTTTTAAGCAATTAACGTTAGATGCAATTTTTACCCACAGCTTATTTACAGCTTTTGTTTAATCTCGAATCACTTGTATTAAAAATCCAATATCTCTAGCCACGGTTGTATCGTTTTGTCTTAACTGTTCAATTTCGTCGCACGCATGCATCACAGTTGTATGGTGGCGGCTACCAAAAGCTTCACCAATCTCAGGAAAGCTATGGTTGGTGAGTTCACGCGCTAATGCCATTGCAATTTGCCTAGGTCTGGCCACATTCCGAGCACGTTTTTTGCTGTACATCTCAGCCACTTTAATTTTGAAGTAATCCGCGACCGTTTTTTGGATGTTTTCGATGGTGATTTGACGACCACGAACAGCGATTAAGTCTTTTAACGCCTCTTTTGCTAAATGTAGATCAATTTGGTGACCTGTAAATTTAGACATCGCCACAATACGGTTAAGTGCACCTTCTAATTCACGCACACTGGATCTAATTTGTTTTGCAACAAAGAAGGCAACCTCTTCGTTAAGTGCAATATTGGCTTCTTCCGCTTTTTTGAGAAGAATCGCCACCCGCATTTCAAGCTCTGGCGGCTCAATAGCGACTGTTAAGCCCCAGCTAAACCTTGTTCGTAAGCGCTCCTCTACCCCTTCAATTTCTTTCGGGTAAGTATCACAGGTAATCACAATTTGTTTTTTAGACTCAATGAGTGAGTTGAACGCGTAGAAAAACTCTTCTTGTGTCCGTGATTTTTTGGCAAAAAATTGAATGTCGTCAATCAACAACATATCCAGCGAGTGATATAAACGTTTAAATTCATCAAACGCCTTATTTTCATAAGCCTTTACCACATCGGACACATAACGCTCAGCATGCAAATACTTAATTTTTGCTTCTGGACGTAAGATTTTTAAATGGTTACCAATGGCTTGTAGTAAGTGGGTTTTACCTAGCCCCACACCACCGTAGATAAATAAAGGGTTGTAAGCATTGCCAGGGTTTTCGGCAATTTGAACCGCTGCCGCCCGTGCTAATTGGTTGGCTTTACCCGTAACGAAATTATCAAATTTGAATGTTGGGTTAAGTCCCGAATTCTCTGCTAGCAGTTTTTTCTTTGCCGGTGCTTCCACACGCTGTTTTTCAGCTGTGCTTTTTGCAGGTTTTTCGTCCGCTTGAGTCACTTTAATTTTTGGCTTTTGCGGACTGCTATTGATTAGGGCATCGACACTCTTAATGTTTTCAGCTTTGTGACCATCTAGTAACAATACAAAATTATAGATGTAAGTTCAGATGGAGACAAGGGAATATTAAAGTAATTAACAGTCGGCTGTTAGTTTTGTTATTATGTAGTTCAAATACAGGACTTTAGTTAATTGTTAATATTGTTAGTAAGGATTGTATTCAACT
>JALQUL010000091.1 GCA_023260735.1 Limnohabitans sp.
TTTTTCAAGAAATGAATACGCCCCAATTTTTGTGGCCTCAACCGCTGTTTCTACTGTGGCATGACCGCTCATCATAATGACGGGCATTGTTAATAAACCGCTACTAGACCATTCTTTTAATAAGCTCACACCGTCTGTATCGGGCATCCAAATATCGAGCAAAACAAGATCGGGTCGCTCTTGCTGGCGGCGTTCTCTTGCTTGGCTGGCATTTTCGGCAAGGATTACATGATGACCCTCATCATTGAGAATCTCCATGAGCAACTCTCGAATGCCCATTTCGTCGTCAACTACTAATATATTAGCCATAAACTTTCAAAGCCTTTTATCACAACTATACTTACTTAAGTTTTATACCAAATTGTGGTTTTTCTTTTGTTGCAACTATTTACTAGTTGCCCGATTGTGCCACCTCATGAGCGGCATTTACCTCTGTTGCAAAAGATAACAAAACTTGAGCCCCTTCTACTTTGCCATCCACCCTTTTGTTCGACAATTCAAGTCGAGCACCATGGTCGTCAGCAATTTTTTTCACTACCGCTAGTCCTAATCCAGTTCCGTGCGATTTGGTGGTTACATAGGGTTCAAAAGCTCTTGCCAAAATATGTTCGGCAAAACCAGTACCATGATCAGTCACCACTAATCGAACTCGCTTAGTTACCGAGTTAAATTTTGTTTGCAACAAAATACAACCTGGAAATTTAATCTCACACGCATCTTGTGCATTTTGCAACAGATTATGAACCACTTGGCGTAATTGTCCACTATCTCCTAAAATGGGAATACAATTTTGATCTAAATCTAGCACTATTGTGTCTCCTTTAGAACTCATTGACTCCTCTTTATACATACTCGACACCTCAATTATGAGGGCATTTAAGTCCACTGCCAGCATTTTAGCGACTGGTAATCTTGCATATTCTCGAAATTCATTCACTAAATTCTTCATTGCATCGACTTGTTGCACGATTGTTTTAACTGATTTTTCAAGCACCAAGGCATCTGCCTCTATTAATTTCCCAGTTAAACGTCGCTCTAGTCGTTGTGCCGACAATTGAATTGGCGTGAGTGGATTTTTAATTTCGTGAGCTAATCGTTGTGCCACTTCAGCCCATGCTTGAGAGCGCTGAGCCGAGACTACTTGGCTAATATCATCAAAGACCAATAAGTGCGGTGCATTACCAGAAGAAATAGGTAATACCGCTCCCCTTGCAATTAAATGAATCTCATGTTTTTTCGATAAGCTGTAAACAGCATTATCTGCTTGAATCTGTAGCCTAAAAGGATGTTGCCAATAAGTTCTTTGATGCTGAATAAACTCTTCTGCATGAATTTTAAATTGTTCCAACACACCATCTGTGAACTCATCAATACCTTTAAGACTTTTGATGTTGACGCCTTCAATATCTTGATAGTCTAAAAATAAAATTTTAGCTACCGCAGGGTTAGCAGATAGGATAAGTCCATCTTCGTCAATCACCATAACACCAGAACTTAAGTTATCAAGAATGGTTTGCAGTTTTCCTCGCTCATCCTCAATTTGCGCTCTCACCATTTCAGAATTAGTTTTGGCATCCAGCAATTGCTGCGTCATGATGGCAAATGATCGGGTTAAACCGTCTAATTCGTTATTTCCGTTTAGTACAGGTCTAGGCCTTAAATCGCCTGAGGCTACTTGCTGCACCCCTTCTGTTAAAAGTAATAAAGGTCTTGCCAACTGATTACCTAACACGACGGCCAAAATGACCGCTCCTGTGGTGGCCATAATAAGAGCTAAAGTGAGTGTACCAATATACATTCTTTTTAAACCTAATCTGGCAATAGCTCTTTCTTGATATTCTTGATTAGCCACCGTAACGGCATTGGCATTCATCACCAAAGCAGTTGGTAATGTTTGGACCAACTGCAAATAGCGTGGAGACTCGGTCATGTTAAAGTCGGGGCTACCTACAAGGGTATATACTTTAATTTGAGCGGTCGTCTGCGCATTGGGTAAGGTGGCTTCGTCTAAGCCCTCCAAAACCGAAATTGTTTTTTCTGTTCTTAATTTTCTTATCAGAGCAGCAGGTGGTTTGGTTGGGTTAATCATATATTGCGTTGTACCCGTACTGGCAAGAATTTGATTATTCGCACCCCACAAAATCACTTCATCGACAGCAGCTTGCTCTTTCATACGATTAATAACCAAGCCAGCACTAGTATCAGAAAGTTCTGCTAAGGGCAATGCAATAGCTTTTGATTTTTTGATAAGATCATCACTTAACACATCAAGGCTGGTTCGGCCTAAACTCACACCCGCCGAAAGCGCTTGTTCGACTTTTACATCAAACCAAGTTTCAATTGAACGCGAGACAAACTGGTAGGAAACAACATAAATCAACACGCCTGGTAAAAATCCAACCAAGCCAAAAATAAAAGCTAATTTAAGCAAAAGTTGACTACCAAATCTTTTTTGTCTTAACCTTTTGAGTAAACGTAAACCTAACCAAAACAAAAAGCCTAATAAAGCAGCAGCGGCAGCAATATTAAGGGCAAACAACCTAGTATATGAAACCTCATATTCTGAGCGGTTGCCACTACTTACTGTTAATAAATAAAGCAAAACAAATGACAAACCAAGTATTAATAAAGCACCCGTTACCAATGCAAATCGGGCAACTTTAGAAAGGGCAAAAAAATGCTGAATATTGGTATTTTTTTCTAGGGCGATTGAAGGTTCCATCATTGCAACTACCTTAAACTTTCAGGTGTAAATTTTGTAGATTTTTCTAGTTGCAAGGACCAGTCCGACTGACCGATTAAACCTATCTGCAGAGGCTTTGGTAGTGATACCGTGTCTAAACCAAAACTGAAGGTAATTTTGTAATGCATACTTGGTTCTAGATCACTAAAACTCATGAGCTTCCAATGACCCGCTCGGTTAATCGCACTTAACGCATCTTCTAATTGATCAAACCATTGTGGCAGTGAAATAGCTGGTTCGTTAAAGTTATTACGGCTTGAACTGATATTTAAGCGCCATCTTCTGGTTAAAGGTTGATAGACTAATTTATAAAAACGGTTAACTGACAAAACTTCTTTATCAGTCCAATACCAGCGATCTTTTGTTACATCTACATGGGCTACAAAATAGATGGCCACACCTTTACGTAATGCCTCTTCCACTGCAGAGGGCAAATAAAATTGTATTGGCGTATTCATGACCAAACTTTCTTCCTCTTTGTAGATTCTTAATTCTGAGCTAGATACAAAATTAGTTTGTGCCAACATCAATGTGTGAAGAAATAGTAGGCTACTTGCACATACTATTCTTACCAATGAAATGGCTTGAGACATAAAACTAAGGTTAGTGAAACGCTTCATTTGAACAATCGCATCCATCATTTCATGTTTATTCTATGAGGTGGGTATAAAGTACGGGCTTGACACTCAGCCATTTTAAGATGATTTCTTTTCTAATATTGCGTAAAAGAATCCATCTTGATCTAAGGGAGGATACTTCAAATTTTCAATTTTAATATCGGATTCAGAGGTATTTTTACTTTCTTGAGGAACACTCAAACTCTTAGGCATGACATGCCCTGGTGAGCTTAAATAAATTGCATCTTTATATTTTCTCAAAAACTGCTCGATTTGGTCTGAACCTTCAGCTTTAAACACAGAACAAGTGCAATAAAGTAACTTACCACCTTCTTTTAACAGTGGCCATAATGTTTTTAATAAATGAGCTTGTTGCTTGACTAAACTAGCAATGTCTTGCTCTCTACGTTGCCACAAAATATCGGGATGACGTCTCACTATGCCAGAAGCAGAACAAGGAGCATCCAATAGTATGGCATCAAATTGTTGTTCGTTATTGGCTTGACTCCACCATGACTTCGTATATGAGGCATCTGCTATCATCACTTTTGCACTTAACTCTAAACGACTTAAGGTGCTGATAATTCGCTCTGCTCTTTGTGCATCCATTTCGACGGCTATCACTTGTGCTGAGCTGCTTTCTAATAGATGAGCTGTTTTGCCACCAGGAGCCGCACACGCATCAAGTATGATGCTGTCTTGCGTAAGTGTGCATGCGTCTAATAAGCAATCCACTGCCCATTGTGCGCCAGCATCTTGCACCGAGACTTGTCCTTGCATAAAGCCTGGAATTCGCTCAACCGGAAGTGGATCTGCTAATGCTATCGCAATTGGTCCAATCTGTGTGAAGGCAATCGAGTGCTGTTCAAGTTGTGCTTTATATTGAGCAAGTGTGGTTTTTTTTAAATTCACACGCAAGGTCAATGGGGCTTTAATTTGGTTTTGCTCTAGTATGGCTTGCCATTGATGAGGATGATCATTTTGAAGCCTATCTATCCACCAAGTAGGACAATTCCAAATAGACGAGTCATCTTGATTAATTTGATGCATGATGGCAGATTCTTCACGAAGAAAAGACCTCAAACAGGCATTTAAAAATCCTGTTTGAGCTTTAGGGCCCGCTTTTCTTTTAAGTGCCTCTATGGTTTGATCAACCAAGGTGTGAGTTTGATAAAACTGCAAATGGGCTTGATCGGTCAAACGATTTTTTGAATCTTGAATTAATAATGCCAAACTAATGATTAAAAAATTGGCTAACTCTTTTGGTGGATTACGGCTGGCCAAAAGTCGAAATGCCAGTTGCGCACTAGCATAATGCCTTAACACGGCATAAGACAAGGCTTGTACACCTGGTCTTAGGTGAACACTTACTAACTCCATCGAACTACTCATGGGTTTACCGTTTTGCATTTGGCTCAAAATGATATGAACACCCAATAACTGTTGCCACAAAGGCGGAGCTTGTAAAGAAGAATTAGTTTGATTAGTTTTCATATTTTTTATTCGATTTTTTATATTGTAAAGGTCTAAAAAACACCTTTTTTGTTTAGCTATTGTTGCACACTAAGCAAGCGCTAATAAAACGCCAGACAGGCAGATTTGATACAACTTATATTGACTCACTTGGTGATGTTTTCTTTCCCTTAACTATATTGATGGGCATAAAACCGTAAAAACAGATTATCTAAGCTCATTTTATGAACGCAATTAAAAGTTTTACTGCAGATTCTTAATTTTGCACCCAATGGATGTGAAAACTAATGAACGAGGAAGATACGCTTTAATTTCGAACCTCATTTAAAACGGGTAATCGAACCGCTTTAGCTAACCATGACTCTGGTTTAAATGATATCGCTGCACTATATGCCATAACTGATGTGTTGTGCTCCTTTATTAATCTATCTATGGTCAATGTAGATAGCGACCACTGAGGCACTAAAACATCTTGTATAGAGGCACTGAGCCAATGTTGTGGACATTGGATTAAATCATTCAAAAATCCATCCATTTCCATTACTGCAGCTGATACTACTTGAGGACCATCTGTTTCCATGGGTTGCCCTCTAAAATGAACCAAACAATGACCGGCTATTTGTATGGCAGGAGCCCAGGTATAAATAAATTGCTGTTTATCGGTCTCTTCTGCGTACAAGGGATTTTGTCTATCATCTTTTACTTCAAGATTGACTTTTGGCAACTGCTTTTGCATCCAATCAAGATGTTGCCCCCAATGGGTAGCCAAGGCTAATCGTGCCTGAAAAACGGCATCCCTTAATTTTACCATTCGGTTGTAAGCGCCTACCGCCCAAAAAACAGTAATTGCACCCAGCGCAAGTATGATGAAACCTACCATTTTATCTCTCCGTTGAGCAGGGTTTTAAGTTTAAAAAAATAGCCTCTGCATTTTCATGCAAAGGCTATTATTATGGATAAATCATTATCTAGATAAATTGAATGATTCTTCATAATTAGTAGGGTAAATTAACTTTCGTTGACTTTACCACTAGCTAATCAAAAGTTCAAAACTTATTCAGGACTTGATTCCGTTGAAACACTCATAGAAGCTTTCTCCATGGCAGCGTCGGCACGAGCATTAGCTGCACGCTCTTGCTCATCAGAGTCCTCTTTTACTTTACGAGCTTGGTGATAAGCCATACCTGTACCAGCAGGAATCAAACGACCTACAATCACATTCTCTTTGAGGCCACGTAATGGATCACGTTTACCCATAATGGAAGCTTCGGTTAGAACACGTGTAGTTTCTTGGAAAGAAGCAGCAGAAATAAAGCTATCGGTTGACAAGGAAGCTTTGGTAATACCTAACAATACATTGGAGTAAGTCGCTGGCATTTTACCTTCAGCAACCAATGCATCATTGATGTTGAGGATAACCGCACGCTCGACTTGCTCACCACGAATTAAATTAGATTCGCCCACATCTTCCACAATCACGCGACGCAACATTTGACGAACAATCACTTCGATGTGTTTGTCATTAATCTTCACGCCTTGTAAGCGGTAAACGTCTTGAACCTCATCCACAATGTAGCGAGCTAACTCTTCGGCACCTAACAAACGCAAGATATCTTGTGGATCGGCTGGGCCATCAACCACTAACTCACCCTTGTTAACTACTTGACCTTCATGCACCAAGATGCTCTTATCTTTAGGTACTAACTCATCCCAGATATGACCTTCAGGATCGGTGATTTGCAAACGCACTTTACCTTTGGTCTCTTTACCGAAGGAAATAGTACCTGTCATTTCAGCCAAAGTACCTTTGTCTTTTGGCGTACGAGCTTCGAATAATTCGGCCACACGTGGCAGACCACCGGTAATATCGCGGGTCTTTTGACCTTCCATTGGAATACGGGCTAAAACTTCACCTGGGCCCACTAATTGGTTATCACGAACTTGAATTAATGCGCCTACTGGGAAACCAATCGTCACTGAGTGATCGGTACCAGGGATTTTTAATTCATTGCCGTTTTCGTCAATCAATTTAATTTGTGGACGAACTACTTTTGCTGCACCACGACGTTTAGGATCGATGACCACCATAGTGGACAAACCTGTTACCTCGTCGAGCTGTTTCGCAACAGTTAAGCCTTCTTCGAAGTTTTCGAATTGAACTTTACCTGCAAACTCGGTAATGATAGGACGTGTTAACGGATCCCAGTTAGCAAGAATAGTACCAGCTTTAATAGTTTGATCTGGTTTAACTGTTAAGGTTGCACCATATGGCAATTTATGACGTTCACGCTCACGGCCATTTTCATCCGCAATGATGACTTCGCCAGAACGGGAAATAACTACCAACTCTTGCTTGTTGTTAGATACATAACGCATTGCGCCATTGAATCCAACTACACCGTTTGATTTGGCTTCTACACTTGAGGCAACTGCTGTACGCGATGCGGCACCACCAATGTGGAAGGTACGCATAGTCAGCTGAGTACCTGGTTCACCAATTGACTGAGCAGCAATCACACCAACTGCTTCACCTTCATTGATGAGACCGCCACGACCTAAGTCGCGACCATAACATTTTGCACATAAACCGAAACGTGTTTCGCAGGTTAAAGCAGTACGGACACGAACCTCATCTACACCAGCGGCTTCGATTTCTTCAATTGCGTCTTCATCTAACATAGAGCCAGCTTCAACGATAGTGGCCTGTGTTTCTGGATGAATAATATCGTCGGCAGCTGTGCGACCTAAAATACGATCCCGTAATGATTCAATGGTTTCACCACCCTCGACAATCGCACGCATGAGTGAACCGTTATGGGTTCCGCAATCATGTTCTGTAACGACTAAGTCTTGGGTAACGTCAACTAAACGACGTGTTAAGTAACCTGAGTTAGCAGTTTTCAAAGCCGTATCAGCCAAACCTTTACGAGCACCATGGGTAGAAATAAAGTACTGTAAAACATTCAAACCTTCACGGAAGTTAGCCGTAATTGGAGTCTCAATAATAGAGCCATCTGGTTTAGCCATCAAACCGCGCATACCTGCTAACTGACGAATCTGAGCTGCAGAACCGCGAGCACCAGAGTCAGCCATCATGTAAATAGAGTTAAATGACTCTTGATCGACTTCGTTGCCATGACGGTCTATGGTTTTTTCTTTCGCCAATTGTGCCATCATTACTTTTGACACTTCATCTCCCGCTTTAC
>JALQUL010000191.1 GCA_023260735.1 Limnohabitans sp.
CCTAAATCAATAATTTGTTGACGCAGGTTTTCAACTACTTTTACTAATTTAAAAGTCCCAATATGCGGATGGGAGTCGAGCAAAATTTCGGCAGGAGCACCCGCTTTGACAAACTCATTCATGACCTTACGTCCTAAAAAACGAGGGTCTTTGATTTGACTATAAAGTTTGCCATCAGAAAAGGTACCGGCACCGCCTTCACCAAATTGCACATTGGATTCGGCATGAAGATTATTTTTGCGCCATAAATCCCAAGTGTCTTTGGTACGTTGCCGCACTGTGGTGCCTCGTTCAAGCACAATCGGTTTAAAGCCCATTTGGGCTAATACCAAAGCCGCAAAAATTCCGCAAGGTCCAAACCCCACTACCACAGGACGAATCGGTAAATCAAGGGGGGCTTGATAAGGCAAGGGGTAACGCATATCGGGCGCTGGCGCAATATGGGGTTTGCCTTTGAGTTGATGCAAGACTTGAATTTCAAGGGCGGGGCTAACAAGCTCCACATCCGCAATAAAAACCGCCAATATAGAGGCTTTTCTGGCATCAAAACTGCGTTTAAAGGGCAAAATCTTCGAAACCTGTTCAGCCTTTACACCTAAGGTGGTGTAAATCAATAGGGCTAAATCGAGTTCGGTATGGTCAAGGGGGAGTTTAAGTTCGGACAGACGTATCATGAGGTCAATGTTAAACCAAAATGAATGTGGTTCATCAAAAAAAGCGACACAAGGTCGCTTTTTAAAATATCAAAAATTATCTTTTATTGAGTATTGGGAATGGCTGGGAATTGACCATTAAAAGAAGACTTAGCTAAAAATGATAACAATGCGTCTGGGAAGGATTTGCTCCAGCTTAAAAAATCTTCATGTGAAATAGACGATAAAGACATAAAAACAGTCACCATACCAAGATCATTAGAGGCAAACTTTTTGAGCGACATGATGTGGTAATCATTGGGCAAAATGATTTGATTTTCTTTGGCCCATTGATTAGTAACTTCATCAAGTGAAATATTTTTTGCGTCTGTAACAGCAAGACAGCCAGGATTTTTAAAGCGATTACCGTAAGTATCAAAATAGGTGTAATGTAAATTGTTTTCACATAAATTGACGTTCCAACCCATTTCGGTACCATCAAAACTATGATTTAAAAGTGTGAGGTAAACTCCGATAATTATTTTAGAGTTAACCACTAACGACAGTTTAGAAGTAATAATTTTTCTGCCGTTAGGTAATCCATCAGACATGAAGTCCGATGAGTCATAAGAGGTTAAATACCACTTACCATTTTTTACTTCTGGAAGAGTTAAAGTGCGCAAACCAACAGTGATTTTATTATCGGACACTAAAGTCGGACCGTTGGTATTTAAAACCTCAGTGGCTTGAGCTAGTGGTAATACATTAAAAACAAAAACACAGAGAAGAAACAAAAATTTTTTGAAATTTTTCATTGGCGTAAAATTTAAAATTTATAAGAATTGTAAATATACGCTTTTAAAAACAATAAATATAAATATTATTGCTTGGGCCATTTTATTTTTTTAAATTGCGCCTGTAATTTTTGAATTGCCAAGTGCCTATTGGCAGAGCTATTCGCTCCATAACGTTGATTTTCCATTGCCAATAAGAACTCAATAATGGCTAGTGTTTCACTAGAGGCTTTATTTTGGTATTGTTTTTGCCAAAGTAAAGCCAATGCCCTAGGGCTAGCATGTGCTTGTTCTAACGGTAGGCCTGCTAATTGAGTCAGTTGCCTAGATTGATCTAACATTTTTAACCAAGGGTCATGTTGTTTGCCCTGCCAATAATGAAAAATCGTAAATCCAAGCAAAGCTAATAGTATGAGCCCAGACACCACAAAACTTAAGTCTTGCCAATTAGGTTGGCTAAAACCTAATTTTTTTAAAATGTTAAATTGTTGATTTTGGCTGTAATTTAAAATATTTTGATTCCATAAATTATTAAGTGCGCTCCATTGTTGGCTAATTTTTTTCCCCCAATTTACCAAAGAGCTACTTAAAGAGGGACCTAATAAATTATTTACCGCTCCAGCAATAGGATGGGCTTTGGTGGGTAGCCGGTTTTGACTGACCACTCGCTCGGGTGCTATAGCAGAAGTGGGATCGACACGAATCCAACCACCATTGCCTTTGTCATCTGGTTTTTGCCATATTTCAGCCCAGGCATGGGCATCAGATTGTCTGACTTCCCAGTAACCATTATTAGGATTGATGACGCCGCCTTGATAACCTGTCACCAATCGTGAAGGTACCCCTAAAGCCCTCATTAGAATCACAAAACTAGAGGCTATATGCTCACAAAAGCCCTGTTTTTTGTCAAACCAAAATTCATCAGCAGAATGATTTCCAAAGCTACCAGGGTCAAGCGTATAAACATAGCCTTGGGTATTTAAATGTTGCAACAACATTTGGCTTAATTCTTGAGCATTGGCCTGAGCATAGCGTGGGTTTTTTCTAATTTCAAAAGCCCAGTCACGGGTGCGTGGGTTAAGCCCTTCGGGTAAATCAATTTGACTTTGTAAATACCCATTGGGAACAGCAGGCCCATACTGATATTGACTATAACTCACTGCCTTATAACGAATCAACTCGGTAATAGGCCTGTCGGTCAACCATTGCAAATAAGGGCTTGGCAGGGTTTGATAATTATTAACAGCAGGCGCCATTGGGGTCGCATCCAGTACCATTAACCAAGGTTTGTTTTGGGGTTCAAGCGTTACCTCATAGGATAAAGCGGGTCCAGACACTTGCAACGCAGATTGATTAGTTAAAGAATTAGATGGGTAATGGGCTGCCCCATTTAAGGGGTAGCTGCGCCAAGTTTGATCATTAAGCCAGTCTAAAACTGGGCCTCTAAAATAGGCCTGTGATTGCGCTACTGTTTTGCCTTTAAATAAAACACGCAAGGCAATACTGTCGTCTTGTGCCAGACTTGCAAGATTGCCCATCCGCATTTCATTGCTTAAGCCAGTTTTGCCATAGGAACCACCATTAGGTAAACCCCAAAGAGGTGCAATTCTTGGAAACACTATAAACAACACCAACATAATCGGACTGCCCCACCACATCATACGTAGTGCTATTCCTGTTGTTTGACGCCAACTCACGTTGCCCACTGGCATATGTGCTTGTACCAAAGCACTTAACAAGCCCACAAAAGCCACTGTCATGCTAAGAGCGGTTAGCAAAGACTGCGAATATAAAAACTGGCTGAGTATGCAAAAAAAGCTTAAGAAAAAAATCACATAAGCATCTCTTTTGGCTTTGGCCTCTAGAGTTTTAAGTGCTAATAAAATCACAATTAAGGTAACGCCTGCATCTTTACCCACCAGGGTTTTAAAACTCCACCAGGTACCGCCCACCGCTATAGCCAGTAAGACCAATAACCAAGCTCTATGAGGCAGGGTGCGGCCTTGCCAAGCCAAAATAGTTCGCCAAACTAATAAAACCAGGGTGTAAATAGGAGCCCAACTGGGTAAATGGGAAAAATGCGGTACCAGCACACAGCTAATGACACCAATCAAAAACAAGGCATCTTGGCTCTCGCGTGGTAATTGCGAAAATAGCTTGCTTAGGAAAGAAACTTTGCTCATTGGGTCAAAGCCTCTAGGGTAGACAATTTTCTTTGATGGGTTTGTCCAAAACTCGCTAAAGCCTGCAGACAGTTTTGTTGATGCACTGGCCCATTAGAGGCGGCTAATTGGAGACCTGCAAGTTCAAGAGAGTAGGATAAAGATTGTGTTTCCGCTAACAAAATCCAAGCACACAGGCGCGATAAGCTAGCTTCCAGCGACTTTAATTGAGTCGAGGCTAGTGTCAACGCAATAGGCTTATTCAAATGCACTGATTGTGGTGAATGCGTTTTGCTTAATAAACCCTTGTTGATATCATCTACACTTTCATCTAGGCTACTCAAAGTCTTGGCTGCTCGTTTCCATAAAATATGATTAAAAGGGTCACCTTGGCGGTAGTTGCGTACCTCATCTAGCTCGTCGTTTTTATTTTTTAAAGGGCTTGCCCGACCATTGTCAGAGTGAAGGTGCACAGGGAAAGCCGGCGGGTTGAGTTCTGGCGCTGGATAAATCCAAATAGTGCTAGCTGGTCGCCAAACTGACCAGGTTCTAAACGCGCCAATAGGAAAACGGGTTTCAATGATGAGCGAGGCCAAAGTATGTTCGCCCCTTTGTAACTGGCCTAAACTAAGCTGAATTTCAGTGGTAAATTGAGGGCTTAAATCGGTCCAAATCCAATCGGGCCTTTGTAATTGGCTCATCGCAATAGCATATCTGGCTCGTTTGGATGGGTTGTAACAAGCAATTTTAATACTAGCTATTTGGTTGGCAAACACAGCAGGTGCCGTCATCAACTGAATTTTTAAACCTTGTAAATTGGCCTGCGTCATATAGGTAGCCACCATTACACTAGAGCCCAATAAAAAAGTAAATAAATAACCTAAATTAAGTTGGTAGTTAATACTGGTGAGTAATAACAATAACAAAGTAACACCTAGCATGAGTCCTGCGGCAGTGGGCAATATATAAATATTGCGCTGCGTAAGCTCAATAGAATTTTGTAGTGGTAAACGTTGATTCAACCAACGACTCACAAAATTGAGTTTTTTGAGCGGGATAGTGGTAGCCGCTTGTGCAGGGGGCGCTAGAGTGGTTGGGGGTTTTGTCATATATTGACTAGTCAATCAAATGCTCAATTCCGGCTATTAAGAAATAGGAGTTGCTTTTAATAAAGCTAAGACTTGTTGAGGAATACTTTTGCCTATTTGCGGTAATGCCGTTAAACGATGACTAGCGCAAATAC
>JALQUL010000219.1 GCA_023260735.1 Limnohabitans sp.
ATCAGGTTTCTACGAAAAAAACGAAATTATTGATCAACCTGTCAGTGTTTTCCCACCGCCTATTACTCCACCTAGTTCGTACTCAGAACCGCAAGTACCCAATGCAAAACAGGCGAATCAGTTTGATCTAGATGCCGCAGTCAAACAAATGCGTTTTCAAAATGCGTATCCACTTGCCGTTCAAATTACTTCTAATTTGGGCTTGGGTGGTTTTAGGCTTAACCTTGCCATTGAACATGCCATGGGATATGAAGATTTAGTCGCTTTATTACCGCGTATTGAAAAGGCGGCAGGCCCTCAAGCCTGTGCCAAACTACATGAATTGTTACTTCAACCTATATCAAATTAATTAACTTTTCAGCACTTTGTTGCCAGCTCAGATAAGGCATACCGTTGCTTTGTGGCGCTAGTTTTTGTTCATCAAGGGCTAACCAATTCTTGATTGCGTTAGCCAAATCTTGTGGCTCTAAACCATCAAAATAAAAAGCAAACTCTCCTGCTACCTCTTTAAAAACCGTTAAATTACGAGCCAAAATCGGTAACTGTTTTTGAGCGGCCTCAATTAATGGCAAGCCAAAACCTTCGCCCTCCGAGGCAGCAATTAAGCAATCAGCCTGCTGATACAAAGATTCCAAATACTCATCACTGACACCAGACTCCCAAAAAAGCTTTTGATTAAACAAAGGATGATTTTGAATGGCTTGTGTTAATTCGCTAGCCTTCCAGCCAAACTTTCCCACCAAAATCCAGTTCACATCAACGCCCTGTTCCCATAATAAATCGAATGCTTTTAAGGTTTGCCAATAACCCTTTCGAGGTTCTAAAGTTCCCACACTTAAAAAACTTTTCGATTGTTTCATTTGTTGAAATACCTCGCTTGCATGATTAGGTAGCCCAGTACTAGGCTGACTTGCGCAAAGGTCTGCCCCCAAATGAAAATAGCTCAGCTTAAGGGGTATGCGTCTTTTATTAGGGTGCGCTTTTAACCATTGTTCTACATCACTCATAACAGCTTGCGAAATACCGATGAGTTGATCACTAATAGCGGTAATTTTAGTCATCCACTGATGAAACATTTGATCAGTGCCAACATTCCACCAACTAGGATGAGCGATTGCCAATAGGTCATACACTACAAAATGAATCTTCACTCCCAATGATTTCCAATTCGATAAAATCTGAAATTGGGCAGTAGATAAATCGGGGGTTAAATCAAGAGCTAAATAAGCATCTTCTTGATAAACTTGCACCACCTCATCATTGAACTGATCTAACTCATAATTTGTTTTGTATTTGACGTTGCTTGTATCTTGCTCTGATTTAAATCGCTTTAAAAATGCATCGGCATATCGCATTTGACGACCATCAAAATAAACGGGCCTTACCTTTTGTGTTAAAGGAGCCTCTAGCAACTGCAACAAAATACTTCTCACTACTCGCTGAATACCTGTTTTAGCATCTACTACAACTAGCTGAGTCACATCGACTAATAATTGCTCTTGATTGATTGGCTTTTGATGAAAAGCTAGATTTTGAGCTAGCCCCAATAAATCGGTCTCTTTTAAATTATTTTGTTGTGCTAATAATGCTAATTGTTGAAGGCAGTTTTGTAGGCCTAGAGCAGGGCTTAGGTTTTGTATTGTTTGCACCCGGCTTATTTGAGAGGCCACTAATTGTTCTAGCGCA
>JALQUL010000269.1 GCA_023260735.1 Limnohabitans sp.
AATTGAGTGGCAAAAAAACGGCAGTTAATGCTGTTAGAGTTCTCATGATGTTATTAGTTCTGTGACTTTGGGCACCAAAATAAATTTGCACACTCGACTCTGCCGATTGCTCTAATCTCCTAACATGATGCACTACTCTTGAAATATGTTCAATCACATCATTTGCTCTTGCAAACAAATAGTCGCGTTCAGTGGCCCCTAATTCACCAGGCAGTTGTTCATGCATGGCGTCTAGCCATTCGGAGACTGCGTCATGCTGCTCTTCACATAAATCCTCAAGCATATGTAATTGGTTGCGTACATCCATTAAAGCTTGCCAATCATTAATTTGTGGATTGGGTTTTAATAGTTCAGACTGCCATACCTCTAGGCCTTTACTCAGGTCTTTACGTATTTCTAAATAACGATCCACTACAGAATTAATCATTCTTAGCATTAAATCGGCTGCACTCGTCGGAGCTCTCCAGCGTCCTAAAATAGGAGCATCAAAACCATTGGTATGATGTGTAGAGCTAGGCTGGCTTTGTGCAATAAATCGGGTTGCAGCCACTTCAGCAGTATCGTCATTGACAGGGTGTACACTAATCAATATTCGATCAAACAACACAAACCCCAAAGCACTGGTATCTAACAACTTAAAAATACTGGTGGGTTGTTTCGCCAATAATTCTGGGTCGTAGGCGTGACTTAATAATTTGCGAAAAATAATTAAGTCATAAACCGAGGTGAAGTCGTAATCGGATGGATGGGAAGGAGAAGCTAAATCTTGACAATGCAAATCTAGTAAACTAGATCCGCCCCATTGTTCTGCCCATGCTTGCACTAAAGCAATTTGTGCTGCAAATTCTTCTGGGCTTAAGGTAAGCCAAATAAAGGCACTAGAGGGTAGATGCTGTATTACTTTTTCAATTGGCAAAACTTGTACAACACCTGCATCAAAACAATAGGCTTTCATGATTCACCCTTATGGCAAACTGGTGTCAATGGGAGTGCCTACTCGTAATGGCCCAACCGGTGTTAGTTTCGCCTTTAATGACTGTGCTTGACCACTCATTAAGCCTGCATAAACCACCATGTTAGACAACACCTTTTTAACATAATCACGTGTTTCATAAAAAGGAATATTTTCTACCCACACTGCCCCCTCTAAGTCTGGGCCATCTCGCCACTTTCTCACATTTCCAGGACCCGCATTGTAGGCAGCTGAGGCCATGGCCGGATGACCATCAAAATCATTCAATATCAATTGCAAATAAGAGGTGCCCAGTGCAATATTGACCGTCGGGTCTGATAACAGCGAGGGGTTGTAATCGGTCATGCCGATTTTTATTGCCGTCCATTTAGCAGTGGCAGGCATGACTTGCATTAAAC
>JALQUL010000291.1 GCA_023260735.1 Limnohabitans sp.
ATAAATCGAAAACCCCAATGCCCTAATTTTAAAAATATGAAATCGAGCTGATTAAGAACAGCTTAATTCATATTGACTGAAGTGGTCTGGAAATCAAATTGTTTGATTCTAGAGCAAGCTTCTAATTTGGCATGTAACTCATCAAGAATAACAGGACAAGGATCACTCTTGTCTAATTCTTCTATGTACTCGTTTAATTGAGTACCAATAATATCGAGTATTGCACGACGGTTATGAGTCGTTGCAATATGGTGAGAAAACTCAACTAAATGTGTGTTCACTTTTGGTCACCGTAGTAAGGGTAGCAATAATCTTATAAAAATCAAATATTTAATATCTTTTAACGTAATTTTTATACGGTTATTGATTATTGTAAAGCGTTATAGATTTAATAAACGTCTTAATTTTTACAGGTAAGCGTCTATCTGTCAAACAGAACTGTCTGAATTTTACCAGTATTTTGTTGAATTTAGTATTAAAAAATTTCATTTAATCTGTTAAATATTTCGTTTAAACACAAAATATTACACAATATTTGAATATTATTGATTTTTGGGAATTTTTGAGCAAGCAAGTCACTATGAAAATAATTGCAAAATTATTAATAATACAGCGCTGTATGTTGTTGTTTGAAAAAAGTTATTTTGGGCTTATATTGACTGTTAAAGCTTGAAAATTAATAATTGTTAATATTTGAAGTAATAACTTCAATATGAATTAGTTGAAAATAAACTCAAACTAATTAAAAGTACTTAGGAGACTCTGTAAATTTGCAGAGCTTATTTATGTCAATACAACAAATAACAAGCGCTACCACCCAAAAAATAAAATATAAGAAAGATGCTAACTCTGCATTCATATAAAAAGAAAGTAGCTGTTATACAAAGGAGCACTTTCCTTAAACACCAATCTCTTTCCAAGTGCGTCTCATATAAATCCAGGCCACTAAGCCAATACCCATCAACATTAAAGAAGCAAATGCTAACGCAAGGGCGGAGTGCATCACGAGTGGGGCCAGTAGTCCTGCCACAATACCATTAGCAGCAGAGCTAATAAACATTTGTAACGATGAAGACATGCCTCGTCGCTCAGGATGCAAATCAAGCACTAATAGGGTTACTGCAGGCACCATTAAGGCCCAGCCAAACGAGAAAAGACCCAAAGGAAATAAAGACCAGCTGACATGTGCGGTAAATAAAATATTGGCTAATAAATTAAGTAAGCCTACACTTAACATAATCATAAAACCATAACGGATTTGTTCAATTGGGCGTTTTTTACCCGCTAATTTTCCACTCACAAAAGCGCCCCCCATAATGCCGGCAATTGTCACAATAAAGCACCAAAAAAAGTTTTGAGGCTGTAAATGTAAAATTTCACCCAAAAATACTGGTGCGCTCAAAATATACAAAAACATGCCGTTAAATGGCACCCCGCTGGCAAGTGCCAATAACAAAAACCGAGGGTCAGAACCTAATTTCCAGTAACCTTTTAAAAGGTGCTTAACGTGTATGGGTTGTCTGTGGTCAAGGTGTAGAGTTTCGGGCAAATAAAAATAATTGGCCAACCAAAGAAAAACACCCACCCCAGTTAAAAACCAAAAAATAGCCTGCCAAGTCATGTGAATTAACAACCAACCACCAATTAAGGGTGCAATAGCTGGCGCAATACCAAAAAACAAGGTCACTTGACTCATTACTTTTTGGGCTTGTGCTGGAGCATACATATCTCTAATGACTGCTCGAGAAACCACAATACCAGCACCTGTAGATAAGCCTTGTAGGGCTCTAAAAAAGATCAATTGACCAATTGTTTCAGACAGGGCGCAACCTATCGAGGCCAAAGTAAAAACAGCCAAACCCCATAATACCACTGGCCGACGACCCCAGCCGTCCGACAAGCTACCATGAAACAAACTCATAAAAGCAAAGCCAAATAAGTAGGCCGATAAAGTTTGTTGCATTTGAATAGTGCTAGCCCCTAAAGACTGCGCTATTCCTGCAAAAGCAGGCAGATAAGTATCAATTGAAAAAGGCCCTAACATT
The DNA here is from genome assembly GCA_023260735.1 of Limnohabitans sp. Taxonomy (GTDB): domain Bacteria; phylum Pseudomonadota; class Gammaproteobacteria; order Burkholderiales; family Burkholderiaceae_C; genus JALQUL01. The sequence goes on from JALQUL010000291.1 coordinate 2,046, forward strand.
CCCAAAAGGGCTAATAGAACAGAAAATAACCATTGTGGGCCAGGCCAGAGAGTTTTTGCATTTGGATTCATAGTCTAATTTGAACACAGCTTGAGTACACTCGTACAAAAGCTAGCCAACAAGAGTCGCTCACTTGTCAGACCAGTGACAAGTTTCACCTATCTAGCGCTTATTTGTTGTAGTGACTACACATACCTTAATAAAGCTTAGCAAGATGATAGTTTTATAGGTTCTGATGTTGTCCTTAGTGCCTAAAGTATTGTCACAACTTACTAAAGTGTAGGAATTGAATAAAACTCAGAAAAAAATACAGTTTTTAATTGACGTTTACGTAAACGTCAATTAGCATACTTACCATTCCGCAGATATTTGCTGCACTCGTAACCTTGGGATTTGATTCATGCCTATTTTGGAAACACAACTCAATTCACGTTCTGCTGATTTTTTAAGCAATTCGCAAGCTATGCAAGTTTTGGTCGCTGACTTACAGCAAAAAATCCAAAAAATTCAACAAGGTGGCGGTGATGCTGCAAGAACCAAACATACTGCGAGAGGCAAGCTTTTGCCGCGTGAGCGAGTACAAATGTTATTAGACCCTGGTACCCCTTTTTTAGAGTTAAGCCCCATGGCTGCCTTTGCCATGTATCCAGACCGTGATGGCAGCGACAGTGCACCTTGCGCTGGTTTAATTGCGGGTATTGGCCGAGTCAGCGGAGTCGATTGCATGATTGTGTGTAATGACGCTACGGTAAAAGGCGGAACCTATTACCCTTTAACCGTTAAAAAACATTTACGAGCCCAAGAGGTTGCACAGCAAAACAATCTTCCTTGTATTTATTTGGTCGATTCTGGTGGTGCTAACCTACCTAATCAAGATGAGGTTTTCCCCGATAGAGACCATTTTGGCCGTATCTTTTTTAATCAAGCCAATATGAGTGCCCAAGGAATTGCCCAAATTGCCGTGGTCATGGGCAGTTGTACGGCAGGCGGGGCTTATGTACCTGCTATGAGTGATGAAAGTATTATTGTTAAAAATCAAGGTACTATCTTTTTGGGGGGGCCACCCTTAGTAAAAGCCGCTACTGGCGAAGTGGTCAGTAGCGAAGATTTAGGTGGTGGTGATGTACATACCCGTTTAAGTGGTGTAGCCGATCATCTGGCGCAAAATGATTTACATGCTTTGTCAATTGCCAGAAATGCCGTCAAAAACTTAAATAGACAAAAGTTAGTGGGTGTTCGCTTGCAAACGCCTCAGCCTCCAAAATTCGATGCCAAAGAGTTGTATGGTGTGATTCCAACCGATACCCGTAAGCCTTTTGATGTACGAGAAATTATTGCCCGTATTGTCGATAATTCCGAGTTTGATGAGTTTAAATCACGCTTTGGTACCACTTTAATATGTGGGTTTGCTCATGTTGAGGGTATGCCAGTAGGCATAGTGGCTAATAACGGAATTTTATTCAGTGAGTCAGCCGTTAAAGGTGCTCACTTTATAGAATTGTGTAGCCAACGTAAAATTCCATTGGTATTTTTGCAAAATATCACTGGCTTTATGGTGGGTCGTAAATACGAAAACGAAGGTATTGCCCGCCATGGTGCCAAAATGGTGACGGCAGTTGCCACTACAAAAGTACCTAAATTTACCATCATTATTGGTGGCAGTTTCGGTGCTGGAAACTATGGAATGTGTGGTAGGGCTTATTCACCACGCTTTTTGTGGATGTGGCCTAATGCCCGAATTTCTGTCATGGGTGGTGAACAAGCTGCCACTGTTTTGGCTACTGTAAGACGCGATGGCCTGGAGGCGAAAGGCACCGCTTGGAGTGCCGAAGAAGAAGAACAATTCAAAGCTCCGATTCGTCAGCAATATGAAGAGCAAGGCCATCCCTATTACGCTAGTGCAAGGTTATGGGATGACGGTGTGATTGACCCAGCCGATACCAGAAGAGTTTTGGCACTGGGTTTATCGGCCAGTCTTAATGCCCCTATCGAAGATACCAAATTTGGTATTTTTAGAATGTAAAACACCCTTCGCTATATTCATTTATTGCACCTTGCCCGAAAGAAAAATTCTTATGTTTCAAAAAGTCTTAATTGCCAACCGTGGTGAAATTGCTTGCCGTGTGGCGGCTACTTGCCGTCGTTTAGGGATTCAAACCGTAGCGGTTTATTCAGATGCAGATGCAAAAGCTAAACATGTGACGGCATGTGACGAGGCTTTTTATATTGGTGGAAATTCGCCTAAAGAAAGTTATTTGCGCTGGGAAAAAATCATTGAAGTAGCCAAGCAAACAGGTGCCCAGGCGATTCACCCTGGCTACGGTTTTTTAAGTGAGAACGAAGAGTTTGCCGATTCATGTGGTAAAGCTGGAATTGTTTTTATTGGCCCTAGCAGTGCTGCTATTCGGGCGATGGGTTTAAAAGCCCAATCCAAGCAGCTCATGGAAAAGGCTAATGTGCCGTTGGTGCCTGGTTATCATGGTAATAATCAAGATCCTGAGTTTTTGCATCAACAAGCCGATAGCATTCAATATCCAGTCTTAATTAAGGCCAGTGCAGGTGGTGGTGGTAAGGGCATGAGAATTGTAGAAGCCTCGGCAGATTTTGCTGCAGCATTGGCAAGTTGCAAGCGCGAAGCCAAATCGAGTTTTGGTGATGATTCAGTTTTAATTGAAAAATACGTTCAACGTCCACGTCACATCGAAATTCAAGTTTTTGGTGATAACCATGGTAACCATGTCTATTTATTCGAGCGTGATTGTTCGGTACAACGCCGTCATCAAAAAGTATTGGAAGAAGCCCCTGCACCAGGACTTAGCCCAAGCATGCGAGAGCAAATGGGTCAAGCTGCTGTAGCGGCTGCCAAAGCAGTCAATTACCAAGGTGCTGGAACGGTAGAGTTTATTGTTGAGCAACGTGCCGACAATAGTATGAATTTCTTTTTTATGGAAATGAATACCCGTTTGCAAGTCGAGCATCCGGTCACAGAAGCTATTACCGGTCTTGATCTGGTCGAATGGCAGTTAAGAGTCGCCAGCAATGAAGTGTTGCCACTGGCACAAGAACAACTCAAAATGACGGGCCACGCAATAGAAGCCCGTATTTGTGCTGAAAATCCAGATAATCAATTTTTACCAGCGACAGGTCAGCTTAAAGTTTATCAAAAACCAGCCCATGTCAGCTTTCAAAATGCGAGTGCATCGTTGGTCAGGTTTGATGATGGTGTAGAGCAAGGCGATGCGATTTCCCCTTATTATGATTCTATGGTGGCTAAACTCATTGTGCATGGTGCTACCCGTGAAGAAGCCTTGGGTAAATTAGATCAAGCCTTGGCTCAGACGCATATTGTGGGCTTGGTGAACAATATACAGTTTTTAAGGCAGGTTATTCAAAGTCAATCCTTTAGCCAAGCCCACCTCGATACCGCCTTAATTCAACGTGAGCAGGCCGTTTTATTTCATCAAGATAAATTAGGTGCAAAGATCTCGGTGATGGCGGCTATAGGCTATGTATTGGGTCAAGAAAAAGCCCAGCAACAAACCGATCCTTTTAGTCAAACCGATGGTTGGTTATCGCATGGCAGTTTAAGGCGTCAATTTGATTTTGAATATTTAGGACAGACCATTACGGCTTATTTGTCCTATGGTCATACCGGTCAATTAAGCATCACCTTCAATCAAGAAACCGAAGTCGTAGCGTTTGAATATGCGGCTCAAAAAATATTGATTACCACTGCCCAGCAACGACTTAGCCTGCAGGTTTATGCCCAAGCTGATCAGCTTTACTTGTTTAATCAACAAGGTCGAAGCAGTATTATTTTGATCGATAGACTAGCTCATGCAGGTGAGGTGGCAAGTGAAGGTGGTCGCTTAACAGCGCCAATGCCGGGGAAAGTAGTGTCATTTGCGGTTAAAGCGGGCGATAAAGTCACTAAAGGTCAAGCTTTGGCAGTAATGGAGGCTATGAAAATGGAGCATACCATTGCCGCTCCT
>JALQUL010000322.1 GCA_023260735.1 Limnohabitans sp.
GTTACAACCTGCTCGTCGCAAGTACCGCAAAGAGCAAAAGGGTCGCAATACTGGTATTGCAACCCGCGGTAGCACTGTTGCATTTGGTGACTTCGGTCTCAAATGTACAGATCGTGGCCGTTTGACTGCTCGTCAAATTGAATCCGCACGTCGTGCCATTTCCCGTCACGTTAAACGTGGTGGTCGTATCTGGATCCGTGTTTTCCCAGACAAGCCAATTTCCAATAAGCCTGCTGAAGTGCGTATGGGTAATGGTAAGGGTAACCCTGAATACTATGTTGCTGAAATTCAACCAGGTAAAATCGTATTCGAAATCGTGGGTGTACCTGAAGCCTTAGCTCGTGAAGCATTCCGTCTCGCAGCGGCAAAATTGCCATTGCGCACGACCTTCGTAAGTCGTTTAATTGGCCAATAATTCAGAAAGAACTAGATTATGAAAACTACTGAACTCCGCCAAAAAGACGTTGCAGGCTTAAAAGCTGAAGTAGCGTCTTTACAAAAGACTCACTTCGGTTTGCGTATGCAAAAAGGCATGCAACAGTTAAACAACACGACTACCCTGAAACTCACCCGTCGGGAAATTGCGCGTGCGAAAACAATTCTGGGTGAAAAGCTAGCTCAAGAAGCTAAATAAGGAGCACCAGAATGACTGAAGCAAAAGTAAAAAACAAACGTACCTTGATCGGTAAAGTTGTGAGCGACAAACGCTCAAAAACAGTTACTGTATTAATCGAGCGTCGCGTCAAACATGAGTTGTACGGTAAAATTGTTGCTAAAACCAGCAAATACCACGCTCATGATGAAAAAGGCGAGTATAAGCAAGGTGACATCATCGAAATCGTTGAATGTCGTCCTATCTCCAAGACAAAAACTTGGATGGCTACTCGTTTAGTTGAAAAAGCATCGACTGTATAACCCCAGTCTTTGTCGGTGTAAGTAGTTCTGCTACCATCACTTAAGTCAAAAACGGCTCATAATATGAGCCGTTTTTGTTTTTATGGAGCTAATATTTACCTTATTTGAATTGAACAAAGATGAGCTCTACAAAATAACTAAAAAAAGTAATGCAACTTCAAATAAGCTTCATCACTATATTTAATTGTTTTTTCATCTACTATCAATACCTCAATCGGTAAATTGCTGCTTCTTTTTTATCACCTAGGAGATTAATCATGATTAAAGTCGGAGATGCATTACCAACAGCTACCTTAATGGAATATGTTGAAGTTGAAGGAAATGGCTGTAGTATTGGTCCTAACCCAGTGAAAGTAGCAGACGCAACTGCAGGTAAAACCATTGCTTTATTTGCCTTGCCAGGCGCATTTACACCGACTTGCTCTGCTAAGCATGTACCTGGTTACATTGAGCACATTGAAGCCCTAAGATCTGCTGGTGTGGACGAAGTATGGTGCGTGAGCGTCAATGATGCATTTGTAATGGGTGCTTGGGGTCGTGAATTAAAAGCCACTGGTGCGGTTCGTATGATGGCTGATGGTGATGCAGAATTTACTAAAGCAACCGGTTTGACGCTTGATTTAACAGGTAAAGGATTGGGCCTACGCAGCAATCGTTATTCTATGTTAGTTAAAGACGGTAAGGTTGCTACCCTCAATATTGAAGGACCTGGCAAATTTGAAGTGAGTGATGCTGCCACTATGCTTTCACAAGTTAAAGCATAACTGGTTCAAGTTGCTGTGCTAGTATAAAAAAAGCCCATGACTAACTACCATGGGCTTTTTTATTGAGTGTGCTTAAAAGGTCTCGTATAAATTTGCTTTTAAATAATGAGCTCCAGCTAGTGGTGTATGTCTAAAAGGGCTCACTTCAATAAATCCTAGCTCTTCATAAAGGCCTCTAGCTGCTTCCATATCGTCAAGAGTGTCTAATAATACACAGCTATAACCTAAAAACTTAGCTCGCTCTAAAACATCTTGCACTAATAAACGGCCTGTTCCTGTACCTCTAGCTGAAGGTGTGACATAAAGACGTTTCATTTCACAGGCATTGCTATGATCTGCATCATAGAGCGGTCTTAATGCACAGCAGCCAATAGCGATTTGGTTTTGAATAGCAAGCACCAAATATCCGTTGGGAGCGCAATAATTGCCTGGTAGATTTTCAAGTTCATAATCGAAATCTTCGAAACCTAAGTCAACATTTAGGCTATTTTGGTATTCAATGAATAATCTTTTGGCCTCTGCTAAGTGTTGAGCCGAGAGCGCTTCCGTAATTAAAATAGAGGACTCTTGAAAACCAGACATAAGAAATAGCTTTATAGAAAGTAAAAATATTTACAGTTGATTAACATAGTAAGCAATGCCAAGTCCAATACCCAAAATTACCAAAGCTAACATACGTGTAAGCGTATTATCTTTAGAGGCAGGTAAATCATCAGGCAAGAATTTATCACCGTTTAGCATAGGTGCAATTAAGTTATGGTTTTTCTTGAGTTTATAGTAGGCAATAGCAGCTACATGAAAAATTACCAGTACTATCAAAATAGTTTTACCAACTTCTTTGTGGTAATAAGTAAGCTGCTCTATTGCAGTGCTAGACACAAATTGTGCAAGTGGTCCAATAAAAGCAATTTCGTCATCGCTAAAAAGCCCACTCGTCACTTGCAATATTAATAATAACAAAAGTGCCCATACTGACAAAGACCCCAGAGGATTATGACCAGCATGATAAGCTGCTTTATCTTGACCTTTTAAGTAGGCCACAATAGTACTAGGCGCATAAAATATTTGACTAAACCGTGCCCAATAGCCACCC
>JALQUL010000418.1 GCA_023260735.1 Limnohabitans sp.
ACGCATTAACTCAAAAGGAATACGAAACTCTTTGCCGTCTGAAAAAGAAATTTCGAGAACCTTGGATTGTGAGTGCACCGTCAAAGCGACTGGTGTAGGACTATTGTGACTTAAACCGGCCATAAAACATTCCTTAAAGTAGATGGTGACAAGAGTAATAGTTGACAACAACTCTTAGCCAAAATAATTTTTTTACAGTTTGGATTGTCTATTAAAACCGAAGAAAAATATCAATTAGCCCTATTTCTAGTGATGGCTAACATTTTAAGTCAAGAATTACTCTCTCAAAATAGATGTTACTGGATTTTTATTCCTTCGATTGCTTGCAACAGAATCTTTGAGAGTTCACTATCATCTATCGGGTGGTGAGTCGATGGGGGCAAAAGGCCTTAATTCGCTGAGTTTTTGCTGTAAAAGGGCATCAAGTTGAGGAAATAAAGACTGAACTTCTTGCAACTGCTGCATCGGTACCTCTCTTAAAGCCTGGCCCCAAACTGGATTGGGAAAATGGCTATCCCACTCAAATCGAGCAATAAAATGCCAATGTAGATGAGCCACCATATTTCCAAAACTAGCTAAGTTCATTTTATGCGGTTGTAACACTTTGCGCATACAACTTTCAATTATAGAAATAGCCTGCCAAGCCATTAACTGCTGCGTATAGGGCAGATCAGTCATTTCAACTACATGCTGACTCCAAATTAGTCGATAAAAGGCTGGGAAATGGGCGTCAGGGCCATTGGCATCTACTGCAATTACTCGGTAAAAAGAGTTTTCATAAAGCAAACGACCGCCCATTTGTTGGCATAAAACACAATCAGCTAATTTGGTTTTTGAAGGTAATTCAGTCGTACGCACAACACACCTTTGTTAGCAATAAACAACAACTTTATTCAGTGCTGCCCTATTAAAAAATTAGACCAATACCCGCTCAATGCCACCCGAATTGGCTTCAAGTACATATTGCTCAAGCCAATTATCTCCTAAAATTTTCTTAGCCATTTCGACCACAATATAGTCAGCCTCTAACAAGCCACTTTGTAAATCATCGCCAAAGCGACTCAAGCCTTGCAAACAAGCGGGACAAGAGGTAAGTATTTTTACATTTTCGGTCGGTGCCAACAATCCAGAAGCTTTTAATTGATTTTCACCTTTTTTAATTTCTCCCTCTTTACGAAAACGTACTTGTGTAGAAATATCAGGTCTATTCATCGCTAGGGTACCAGACTCTCCGCAGCAACGTTCTGACTTGATCACGCCAGGGCCTACCAAGGATTGAACTGTCTTTATTGGGTCTTGTAACTTCATAGGTGAATGACAAGGGTCATGATAAAGATAAGCCCCAGGATTGGCACTTAAAGTAATATTTTTTTCAAGTAAATACTCGTGAATATCAATAATTCGGCAACCAGGAAAAATCTTATCAAACTCATAACCTTGCAATTGGTCATAACAAGTACCACAACTCACCACCACAGTTTTAATATCCAGGTAATTTAAAGTGTTGGCTACTCTATGAAACAGCACACGGTTATCAGTAATAATTTTGTCGGCTTTGTCAAATTGGCCAGAGCCTTTTTGTGGATATCCACAACATAAATAACCAGGAGGTAAAACCGTTTGTACTCCCGCATGCCATAACATAGCTTGAGTGGCTAATCCTACTTGTGAAAACAAGCGCTCTGAACCACAACCCGGAAAATAAAACACAGCCTCTGTTTCTGCATTAGTGGTTTTAGGATTACGTATGACGGGTACATAATTTTTATCATCAATATCGAGTAATGCCCTAGCAGTTTTTTTAGGCAAGCCACCTGGCAATTTTTTATTAATAAAATGGATCACCTGCTCTTTGATTGGAGCCGTTCCTACGGTAGCAGGAGGCTGTTTAGTTTGACGCTTGGCTACCAATTTTAAAATATCATGGGCAATTCTTTGCACTTGCATACCCACACCAACCATTGCCGTACGGGCTAATTTAATAGTTTGGGGATTGGTAGCATTCAGCATCAACATAGCGGCACTACCTGCAGGCCTAAAACTTTTTTTACCCATTTTGCGCAATAAATTACGCATATTCATGGACACATCACCAAAATCAATATTGACAGGACAAGGGTTAAAACACTTGTGACAAACCGTGCAATGATCGGCTACATCTTCAAACTCTTCCCAATGCCTAATACTCACACCACGACGAGTTTGTTCTTCGTATAAAAACGCCTCTACTAAAAGCGAGGTTGCCAAAATTTTATTGCGCGGACTATAAAGTAAGTTAGCCCTAGGTACGTGGGTGGCGCATACTGGTTTACATTTTCCACATCGTAAACAGTCTTTTACGCTATCTGAAATAGCCCCAATATCGCTTTGTTTCATGATTAAAGACTCATGCCCCATCAAACCAAAGCTTGGTGTATAAGCATGACTTAAATCGCTGTTATAGGTAAACGCAGGCGCTAATTGAGTGGCATTATTACTGGCTAAATTCACTCCAGTAGGCCTTGAAGAGCGCATTAATTTGCCCTTATTAAAATGCCCATCAGGATCGACTTTAGCTTTGTATTTTAAAAATGGTGCTAATTCTGCATCCGTTAAAAATTCTAATTTAGTAATGCCAATTCCATGTTCACCAGACACTACCCCATCGAGCGAACGGGCTAAAGTCATAATGCGTTTGACGGCACCATGGGCACTTTGCAACATTTCATAGTCATCACTATTAACAGGTATATTGGTGTGTACATTACCATCACCCGCATGCATATGTAGCGCTACCCACACTCTGCCTTTTAAAACCTGTTTGTGGATTTTATTACACTCCTCTAAAATAGGCGCAAATGCATTTCCCGTAAAAATTGTGCGCAAGGTATCTCGTATTTGTACCTTCCAACTTGCTCTTAAATCATGAGATTGAAGAACTTCAAAATAGCGATCAATTTGAGCTAACCATAAAGCCCATTCTTGTCGTACAGTGTTCAGCATTTGAATAGCTTGATCCACACGCTCTGCTAATAACTCAGGAGACTCCAATGGAGAACCATCTTCTTGCCTACCCAAAGGCAAATGCTCTTGCTCTAGAAAGGTGATTAAAGCGTCGCACAAGGCAATCTTATTTTGCAGACTCAATTCAATATTAATACGCTCAATACCGTCAGTATATTCCGCCATGCGCGGCAACGGAATGACCACGTCCTCATTAATTTTAAACGCATTGGTATGCTTACTAATGGCGGCAGTACGCTTGCGATCAAGCCAGAATTTTTTTCTAGCTTCGGGGTTAATGGCCACAAAACCCTCACCTTGCCTAGAATTAGCAATACGAATCACTTCACTAGTGACTCTGGCTACTTCATCTGCGTTATCGCCACTAATATCGCCAAACAACACCATTTTTGGCAAGCCATTACCTTTACCACTGGCAATAGCTCTTTTAGACTTAGTGGTATAACCAACGGCTTTTAAATAACGATCATCTAGGTGCTCAAGACCTGCCAACATCACACCCGATGATTTTTGTTCTTTAAATAAAAGATCTTTAATTTCAACAATACTAGGAACTGCTTCTTTGGCGCTACCAAAGAACTCTAGACACACGGTTCGGGTGTGAACTGGCATGCGATGCACAATCCATCTTGCACTAGTAATAAGACCATCACAGCCTTCTTTTTGTACACCAGGCAAGCCACTTAAAAATTTATCCGTAACGTCTTTCCCCAGACCTTCTTTGCGGAAGCTTTGACCAGTGGCTTCAATAAAATCAGTATGGCTTAAGGTTTTGCCATCGGCTTCAAAATATCGAAGTTCAAAACGAACATTTTCGGCATCATGAATTTTGCCTAAATTATGGTTCAACCTAATCACTTCTAACCATTTAGCATCAGGGGTAACCATGCGCCAGCTGGCTAAATTATCAAGAGCTGTGCCCCATAAAACCGCTTTTTTACCACCTGCATTCATTGCAATATTACCGCCAACACAAGAAGCTTCTGCAGAGGTAGGGTCAACCGCAAAAACAAAACCAGCTCGCTCGGCCGCATCAGAAACACGTTGTGTTACGACACCCGCTTCTGTGTAAATGGTAGCTACTTCTTGATCTACGCCAGGCAACCTCACCATTTCAACCTCAGAAATAGCTTCTAATTTTTCGGTGTTAATAACCGCACTTTTCCAAGTTAAAGGTACTGCACCACCTGTGTAACCAGTGCCACCTCCCCTTGGTATAACCGTGAGTTTTAATGCAATACATGCCTTTACCAAACTGGCCATCTCAGCTTCCGAATCTGGAGTTAAAACCACAAATGGATATTCAACCCGCCAATCAGTTGCATCAGTTACATGGCTTACTCGGCTTAGGCCATCAAACTTAATATTGTCTTTACGAGTATGTTTGGCAAATAATTTAGCGGCTGTTTCTCGTAATTGGGCGACCTCGGTAAACATCAAATCAAATTGTTTGACAGCATAACGGGCAAGCGTTATCAGTTCACCGACTAATTTGTCGCGGTCTTGATCAATTAAAGGATCACGCCTTTTATCCATTTCATGCAAACGATGTTCAAGCGCAACTACCAAGGCTCTATGACGCTCGGGATTATCAATTAAATCGTCATGTAAATAGGGGTTTCTTTGCACAACCCAGATATCGCCTAATACCTCGTAAAGCATACGAGCCGAGCGACCTGTGCGGCGTTCATGACGCAACTGATTAAGTAAGTTCCAAGCTTGCTCGCCCAACAAGCGAACCACAATTTCACGATCCGAAAAAGAGGTGTAATTATAAGGGATTTCGCGAATACGCTCGGCAGGTTCAATTGAATGAAGGGCCGGAAATAATGGGTTCTTAATCTCGATTGGGGCGTTCATGATGTCAAAATGCGACTGCAGCTAGTCAAAATGTGTCAATGTCCGATATTACCGCAGTGCAGCATAACCTTATGTCTGTAGTGTTAATCTTTTTCAGTTTAATTACTCATTTAAACAAATTTGAGACAATTCTGTTACAAATTTCTTTTTCTCGCATTTTTATTCAGCGCAACCGCACTCTACAACATTGTATTTTTTCTGCATAAAGTACAAGATAAATCAGCTAGTCAACACTTAAAACTATGCAAAAATACAGCTAGAACTAATTAAGATTAAAACTCCAACATGAACTCTGCAGCACCACTTTCCAACTCTCAAAAAAACTCCTTCAAGGTTTCAGCTCACAACTGGCCCTACCCTTTTTGGATTGCACACCGTGGTGCCGGTAAATTAGCACCAGAAAATACCCTCGCCGCTTTTAGGCTAGGGGCGAGTTATGGCTACACCATGTTTGAATGTGATGTGAAGCTAAGCCTAGATGAACAAGCATTTTTATTACATGATGACACCCTAGAGCGCACCAGCAACGGCCAAGGCGTTGGTGGCAACTTGAACTTATCTCAGCTTATACAATTAGATGCGGGTAGTTGGCATTCCAGAACTTATGCCGGAGAGCCTCTAGCCACCTTAAATGCCGTTAGTGCATTTTGCCAAAAGAATGATTTTTTTATTAATCTAGAAATTAAACCCAGCCCCAATTTAGATTTTAAAACAGGCGAGCTAGTAGGCTTAATGGCTATGCAAATGTGGCAAGACTGTGCCATACCACCTTTTTTAAGCTCATTTCAAATTGATGCTTTAAGAGGAGCTCAAAAAACTGCTCCCAACTTGCCTAGAGGCCTATTACTTGAGCATCTCAATGATGATTGGTTAGGTATGGCGAAAGAACTTGAATGCTGCGCCGTTATTTGTGACCATGAATTCTGGACCGAACAAGCCATTCACTTAGCCAAAGCAAATGGCTTTAAAACCTTAAGTTACACCCCTAACACTCTTGATGCAGTACAAAGACTCATTGATTTTGGCATTGAAGGCATTATTACTGACCGAGTTGATTTATTCTCTGCAGCAAAGCCAATCAAAACATAAAATAGCCCAAAGCAATAACTGCTTAATTAAAAACTCAAGCCACCTGTTCTAGTGACCTTAAATTTAAGGGCATTGCTAAAAACAACTTCGTTGGGTAGCACCAAATGCAAAATAGTTTTAGCACGTGTTATACCTGTATAAAGCAATTCTCTGTTTAACACCAGAGAATGTTTATCTGGTAATACTAAACACACCTGATTAAACTCAGAGCCTTGCGATTTATGTACAGTCATGGCAAATACACTTTCTACAGACTCAAGCCTAGAGGGCAATACCCATTGAATCACATTGTCAGCTCCTAAAAAAGCAACTTTCAGCACCCCCTCTTTTGGTAAGCACAGGCCCACATCACCATTCATTAGTTTTAAATGATAATTATTTTGGGTCACCATTACTGGCCTACCAACAAACCATTGTAAATTTGGAAAACCCAAACTCTGGGTAATAATTCGATTCAAGTTCATTACGCCCCAAGGGCCTTCTCGCACAGCACATAAAACCTGAAATTGGCTAAATGCTTTTAATAAATACATGGCTTGTTCATCATCACACGATCCTATAACGTCATATTTTGACGCTATATAAGGAATCATTTTATCTAACCAGTCTTGCCAAGCAGTTTTAAATAGCTTATTTAATTCAGCGTTATAAGCCTGAGAAGGCTTGTAAACCATAATTTTATCTTGTGCTGATTGCCCTTTTGTTTGCAACTCTTGCAAATCAAAATCATACCCCTTATTAATCGCCCTAGAAATTTGACCAATTTGACTATCGGAGGTAAAACGGTAGCTATCTGTTAGCATTACAATTTGTTGTGACAATAAATCGGCTTTAGAGGAATGATAAGCACGCCATTTATACACATCTTGCCCTGTCATTTTTTTAATCCACTCTACAGTGGACCAAGAATAAAAACCAAATTCAGCCTTTGTACAAAGCTGCCCCATAACAGCACCCGCCTCAACAGAAGCCAGTTGATCTTTGTCACCTAATAAAATCAGTTTCGCATGGATTGGAACTGCTAGCATTAAACGGGCCATCATTTGCAAATCAATCATGGAGGCTTCATCTACCAATACAATATCAAAGGGTAGCTCGGGAGCCTGATAATGCGGTTGATGCGGTTTAATTTCAAGCAATTTATGCAATGTTTGTGCGGGTGTTAATACCTCTTGCGAAAACTTTAATGGTTGAGGTAATTTCTCTAAAGCACTTTGCATTGATTCATTTAAACGTGCTGAGGCTTTACCAGTGGGCGCAGCTAAAGCAATTTTTAAACTTTTCTTGTTTCTTTTTGCTTGATTGAGTAAAAGCGCTAACAACTTGGTAACTGTCGTGGTTTTACCAGTACCAGGTCCCCCCGTAATAATTGTAAAATTAGCTCTGCTTGCAATGGCACATGCCACTTTTTGCCAATCTGGATTAGCTTCTTCATTAGAAATATTGGGACGATTAGAAGCAAATAATAAATCAAGCATTTCTATTAGATTATCAGTATCTTGATCTGCTTGCTGAGGAGTAGTTAATCTTGCATAAATTGAATTTTTAATGATTTGTTCAGCATAAAAATTACGTCTTAAATAAAGCTTGTTATTGTCCAACACCAACGGGCTGTTGTCACCCTTTATCCAAGGACAAGAAACGGCAAATTGGGCTAAATTTTCTGGAATAAGTGATTTTGCTTTTGACTCCAAACCCAAAGTTAACAAAGGTCTTTTTTGCAACGCTGTTAAATCTAAGCAAGCATGGCCTCGACTAAACTGATAACTCACCATGCAGGCTAATAAATGATGTTCTACATACTCACTTGCTTGATGGGCTTGTAAAAAATCTGCTAGTGCTTTATCTAATCGACTAAAGGGTAACTTATACACTTCATCTGCTTCTTGATTGGCTTGTGCAACTGTAGAAACTTCAGTTTTAACCAAAGCTTGTATATCTATAAATGAGTATGGCTCAGCCTTGATCAAATCCTCAAATTGCTGTTCTGATTCTTCAGTTTGCTGATTAGCCCATTCTTGATATTTTTCAAAATCTTCTGCCCAATCGGGGCTAAATTTTGGCTCAATCGAATTCGAATTCATCACTTGATTCATCATTAAATTCCTAAAGAGGCTTGGGCCATTTTGGCTCGTAATGGATTCATGCTTAATGGATTAGGTAAAGCAACGCTTGGATCTCTAAATAAAATATCTAATGCGTTTATTAACTCAAATGGAGGCTTATTAAAATACAAACCTTGACTAGGCTCATTAATACCTCTTACAAACAAATAAATTGCTCCACCCACATCTAGCTCATAAGAATAATCTTTCAATCTTGCTTTTAATAAACGGTGCAAAGCCAAAATATAAAGGGTGTATTGCACCTCGTAACGATGATGCAAAACTGCTTCAGTGAGCGAAAATAGAGAATAATCTTTTAACTTATTCGATTTGTAATCCAAAATAAAATATTGATCTTCATGAAGTAAAACCATATCCATAAAGCCCGTCATCATGCCCTCAAGAGGTAAATGTTTTAAATCGGGTCTCACTTGCTTTGTATGAATATATGCCAACACCCAATCATCAATTTTTTGAGCATTTAATTTTTTAATTGGTAGTGTAAATGCCATTTCTGGCCAAACTTGGCGACGCTTAAGAGCGCCGAGTTGCAATGGGCTTGCAGTACCCACATTAAAACTAGCGTGCAAAACCTGACGCAACCATTGATTAATAGTGGGTAATAAAAGACTAGCACTACTACCTAATTTTTTCTCAAGATAATGCAGCCACTCTAAATATTCATCTAACCAATCAAATCCATTTAAATCAGGATTGTCAGGACTTAACAACTCTTTTTCAATTTGAAGCACCCACTCTGGAGTCTTGAACAAAATCCAATCTTGGTGAGCCTGCCACTCTAATAAATCATGTAGCAAAGTTCCAAAATCAGCCCCTCCTTTAATCGAATTATATGTATTAGTGGTCTCTGATGTGGAATCGGTGCTTGAGCCCTGCACTGCTTCTAAAGTGCTATGAGTTAAAAACTCTTCTGCTAGACTCGCATTTTCTGATTGTGATTCTTCTAGCCGCTCTAACTTGAGCGGGTCATGCATTAAATTAGCATCGTTGTATAAGGCAACCCCTTTGCTAATGGCACTAAAACTAGCTGTCCACCAACGTGCCTCATGAGTACGCTGGTTAATAAGGGCTGGCTTGCTTATGACTGCTTCTGTTTGATCTTGATAAATAATATTGGTAATGGCAGGAGGTGCTTGAACGGATATAAATTCAGACTCTTGCCATTTAGCTAGTTGTACCGATAAATCTCCTGCTGCTTGCCTACCCAATAAATAAGATGCAGCACTCATCTTGAATGGATTGTTTTTTCCAGTAGCAGAAAACTCTTTATTGACCTCAGTGAGGGTCATCATAAGACCTTTTTTAGCTCTGGTAAAGGCAACATACAAAAGACGAATATTCTCAAATAACTCGGCTTTTATTTCTTCATCAGTTGCGTTTGCTTCGGGAGCTCTAGAAAAAGATACAAATGGTAAATACACATACGGATACTCTAGGCCTTTAGATTTATGCATGGTAATTACCTTTACCAATTTTTCATCGCTTTCTAACCTTAATAATGCCGCTTCACCACTGGCCTTAGGGTCTTGTAGTTGATTTTCTAGGTAGCGCACTAAGGCCGATTGACTTTGTAAATGCATACTAGCATTTTGCAAAAGCTCTGCTAAATGTAAAACATTACTTAAAGTTCTTTCGTTACCAATACCTGATGAATCATTTTGAGTGAGTAATTTTTGACTGATTTTTTGTTCATGCAGCCACGCGTAAATCATTGCTAAAACACCTTGTTTTTTCCAGCGCTCTTGCCAGCTCATAAACTGCTCTAAAATTGCATCCCAAGCTTTTTCATTTTGAATATAAAACTCAAGCTGAGTCCAACTTAACCCCCACAATTTTGTAGCTAAAGCTGCTTTTACCCATGCTAAATTTTGTGGGTTAGATACGGCTCTTAAAACTCGCCATAAATCTTGTGCTTGGGTACTTTCAAATACACTGTCTTTCTCGCTTAAATAAACGCTTCGTATGGCGCGTTTTGCTAAAGCAGCCCTTATTACGCTTGCTTCATAAGCACTTCTTACCAACACTGCAATTTCACCAGATTTGACTTTATTATTGTTTAATAAATCGGTCATATGGCTTGCCGAAATTTCAGCTAAATCGGTGGCCAATTTTCTTTTATTGGGTACTTTATTTTGATGCTGCAAATGCCAAACAGTTAATGCACTTTTGGCTTTGTTATTCAATTGAAAAGATAATTCATCTTTATGAATCGCTTCTACCTCATTGAATTGAATTTCAGCAAAAGGTTGATTCGCTGTACTAAAGATAAAATTAACCGCCTTGACCAAGGCTTCATTTGAGCGATAGTTATATCCTAATGTGTAAACGGCACTCGCATGATTTCTAGCCAATAAATAAGTGTTGATGTCTGCGCCCCTAAAACTGTAAATAGCCTGCTTGGGATCACCAATCATAATGAGGCCTTTAGCACTCACTTGCTGATCAGAGCGAAACTCTAATACTTCTTGAGGCTCTGAAACAGCCTGGTATATTTTTTGTAAGGAACCATATTGCCAAGGATCGGTATCTTGAAACTCATCTACCAAGGCAATAGGATATTGCTGAGCAATTGCTTTAGCCAATCTTGCATCGGGGTTTTGCAATGCTTTATAAAGCTCTTTTAATAAGTCATTAAAATCAAATTGAGCACGGCGTTTTTTTTCTGCTTCATAAGCATGGTGAATATGCAAAGCAGCATGCTCAAGTAATGCCTCTTTTACATTAGGTTTTTGTTCTAATAAATCGGCACATTTTTGAAATACAAGCCATAAGTCTTGGTAGCGAGAAAGTTCAGCTACATTTTCCAAGTTAGCAAAATAGCCCAGCATTTTGCCAGTTATTTTAGGATTTTTGCCAGCTAACCAAGTATTCACTTCTCTTAATCGACTCTCCATTTGCTTAGCAGAAAATCCCTGTAGCCATTTGTGTTGTGCATTAGCCAATAAAAATTCTTGTAAATCAGCTGTTAAATTTTTTTGAATATTAGACACACAACATTGTAATTTTCTTTTCCACTCATTGAGTTGTCTAGAGATTTTTTCGGGTGATTCACCCTGGTCAAATTGCTTAGAGGGATTTTTATCCACTGCAGACCAATACGATTTAACTTTTTTTAATAAATCTTCGGGTTCAGAAATAATCGTAATTATTTGCCTAGCTTGCTCAGAATCAAGAGGATATAAAAACCGCCTCCAATAATCTTGTGTAGCCAATAACATCATTTTTTCAGAATCTTGTGCATGGCTTTGCTGAAACAAAGCACCACTATCAAAAGCATGCTCTTTTAACATTCGGCTTGACCATGAATGAATGGTGTAAATAGCTGCATCATCCATCCATTGTGCAGCCATTTCTAAACGGTCGGCCGCTATTTCATATTCAGTTGAATCAAGCGAATTTTTTAAACTCAACAAAAATGCATCTTCACTAGCTATCACATGAGAAGCCAACTGAATTTGCCTAAAAAATTGCGCAGCCTTGGATAATCGTTCTCGAATTCTGGCTCGTAATTCGGCCGTTGCGGCATCTGTAAAAGTCATTACTAATATTTGTGAAGGCAACAGCCCTTTTTGTAGTTGTGTTGATTCGGGCATATGCCCTATCACAATTCGTACATATAGAGCGGCCAAGGTAAATGTTTTACCTGTACCAGCGGAAGCTTCAATCACATTTAATCCACTAAATGGCAAGGTTAAAGCATTGAGGTTGACCATTTTATTTTCCATACTTTATTTTTCTTTTATCTTTTTTGATTGAACTAAAACATAAAAAAACTTGCAAGCTCTCATCTCATCATTTGTCAATTTCTTAATCATCATGCGAGGCTTGCCCCAATAAATTAGCATGCTCGAATAAAGGCGAATAAAGGATGTCCGTTAGGATAAAAATATCGCTTTTAATATCTTCGTACGAAGTAAATACTCTGCTTAAATAACTAGAGCTTTTTAATTCTGGAAAAGCATATTCATCTTCAAAAACAAGACTTGCCTTGTGATGTAATTCGTCATGTATAGCTTGTAAACTATCATCTGATAGTTCATCCAGACTATTTAAATCTGTCAAACTCAAATCATTATCTTCCAACTTTTTTAATTCAATTAAAAGACTCCAAGCTGTTTTGCATGCAATACGAGGCAGTTCATTCCACATATTCAAATAAGCCGATAACAACTGTTTTAAAAACCCTTGAGCCGTAGCCGAGTCAATTGTTTTTAGCACAACTACATCGTCAAGCCCCACTTTATAACTCGTCAAAGGAATACCTAATGCACAAGCAAATAAATGCTGAACCCACATACTAGCCATTACCTCTGGCCTAATATGCTGGTTGTTAATGACAGCTCCAGGCCGAGTTTCTAAAATCATATACCGATCATTCGCTTCATGTTTGAATAAATCTTTTAATACTCCGTTTAAGACGATGGCTTGTTGCATTGAACTTAAAGAGTTTGACTGATTAGATGGAGTTGACAATGCTACGGATAAATAGCTTGAAGGCGGTTCAATTTGAATCTCTAGGCTATAGGCCTGTGAAGGCATTTTATGAGGCCAAGATTGATTCAGTTCTAATTTTTTAGAATTTAAAGTAAGTGCTTTTTCAGTAATATCTTCACTAAAACACTTTTTAAATCCTGCCAAAGGCAAACTACCAGATAACTCCATTTTTTGAATTTCTGCTTGTACTCTTGACTCCACTATTGAACGACTCAAATGGTCTGTCAATTGATATTCATCCAGTTTTTTTAAGTTAAACGGTTCATCTGTAGCATTTAACTCTTTTAAATTTTCAAAATAAACACCTAAACGTTGTCTAAAAAAAGCCTCTACTGGTTGCTTCAAAAATTGTGCCAGCTGCTCAATATCAAGCTCTTTTGGATAATTTTGCAACTCAGTAGAATGCAACTTATTGAAATTTTCGTTAATCAACGGATCTAACTCTTGAGCAAGTTGATTTTGATTCAAGTCCCAATCTTTGTCATAAGTCACATAATCAGTTTTTGCATCAAAATACCATTTTGAAAACGGTTGTAATGGATAAATTTTTGGTTGGAAATTTGAATTAAAGTTTTGATTCAAATACTCAATGAGTTGGGCCACCAAGACTGAAGGCGGTTTCTCGGAATTGTCTTGTGAGCTTACCCCTTGCCAGCTAATATAGAGTTTTTGCCTTGCCGCTAAGATTGCTTCTAAAAATAAATATCGATCATCCTCACGACGACTTCTGTCGCCAACTCGCCAATTTTTGGTCATTAAATCAAAGTCAGTTGAGGTTTTTTGACGTGGATACTGCCCATCATTCATACCTAACAAAACCAGTATCTTAAATGGAATAGAGCGCATAGGCATTAGAGTTGCAAATTGCACACCTCCACCAAAAAAACGTTGATGAATACTGGGCTCTTGAACTTGTGATAAATAATGTTCACGCACCACTTCTATAGGTAATTTGGTATTTAAACTAGCCTCTTCACAACGATCAAACCACGCTTGAGCGGTCTCATTTAGTTTTTGTAAAAGGGCAGTTTCTTGATCGGTGGTGGCAGTAAAAAAACGACTCAATACGGTTTGTATAAAGTCTTTCCACTGTTCCGGTGATTGATGAGATTGCAACTCATCAATCGTAATGGTAATGGCTTCTACCCATGCCAATAACCCATCTACTACTGGGCCATCTAGACTGGAAATAGCAGTTAAGGCTAAATTATTGCACCAAACCCCATTTGCTTGTATGCCCGCATGTGAATTCTGTGAGTTTTGCGAGTCTTGAAGTTGCATTGCCTCTTGAGCTGAAATACCCAAGGCATAGCCTAAGATCAAACGGTTTAAACCAAATTTCCAGGTATTTTGTTCATAATCTTCTCCTGTAATGGGCATATCCCATTGGCGTCGATGTTGCGCATCTAGTCCCCATCTTATACCTGCGCTACTCAGCCAATTTTTTAATTTTTCAACGGCAATTTCATCTAATGAAAACCGTTTTAATATGGCAGGTACTTCCAACATACCAAAACACTCTTCCAGACTGATTCTAGAAGTATCAAGAGCCAGTATTTGTTCTAATGCTAGGATCAAAGGTGACTGTGTAAGAGCAGAATCGGCAACTGAATAAGGAATAAACCTTTTTTCACCCCGCTTAAACTTTCCAAACACAGCGTGTATAGCGGCCGCAAAACTCTCCATATCTGGCACCATCACCATAATATCGCCAGGTAAACAATTTTTGTCTTGGTCTAACCAATTAAGAATTTTGTCATGCAATACTTGTACCTCACGCATGGCACTAAAAGTGCTGACTAACTCAATCGAGTTGTCTGGTTGAAAATCTGTAGTGACTTTAATTGAGGTTTCTAAATTAAAAATTGCCGATTGAACCAGAGACAGAACAGATTGATTTTCTGACCTAGCTGGGTCAATAAACAGTTCAATTTTGGCATAACGATTTTTGTAGGCTTCTACTTCATCAAACTTATCTAATAAATGCAAATAATCTCGGCCTTGTTTGCCCCAAGACGCTAACAAAGGATTGCTATTGTGCAGAGCAAGCGCAGAGTCTTGAGAGTGTGATAAAGCAATTTTAGGTATGTGGCGTTTCCACATAAGATCTCGATGAAGATATTTGTCTTCAATTAGATCACCCCAATAATGTTGACAAGGGTTTTGTACTAAAACAAATACCTGACAAACACGACCTAACTCTGCCAAAGCCTCCACCATTTGCATAGGCATGGAAGAAACACCAAAAACAGTTATTCGAGGAGGTATTCCATAAGGTAATTTTTTGGATTTTTGATACTCCTGTGCAACTGAGGGCATGATTGCCATAAATTTTTGGTGCACACTAGAACGAGATGAAGTACCCCATTCTGTACCAATATCGTCAGAAATATCTCGCCACAATTGTGCTTGCCACATTAAATCAGGCGCTAGTGCTTGCGTTTTATTTGCGTTATCAATTAACACATCGCGGCCAAGACTCCAATCGAGTAACCAATCTGCACGGTAATTTTGGTAAGCATCAAATACATCTGCAATTTGTGCAGCCAATTGATACAACTTGCGACCATCTGTTGCTTTTTTTAAGTAATGTTGCAATGGTTGATACACCGGATTCAACAAAACCAACTCAGGCAACATTCTGTAAAGTCGCCATACCAAACTATCTTTATCAAATGGCATATGTTTGGGTACTTGATGCACACCTAAAACACTCCTATAAACTTGCCACATGTATTTGGAGGGTAGCTCAAGTCTTGTGGCCGAGCAAATCCCTAAGGCCGCATCATCTGCTAGTGCTAAC